>JAEYWT010000233.1 GCA_023428865.1 Bacteroidota bacterium
CGATAAAGGGTCGAAGCGGATGGATGAATGAGTTGCCAGTCGGCAGTTCGCAGTTGGCAGTGAATGCCTGAACGCACCAGGCCTTCACTGCCAACTGCCGACTAAACACCGCCGACTTCTTCAATTATCACCGTCCAGCAAACGGCCTAGGCCACCGAGGATGCTACCCTCCTCTTTGCCACGGCCACCAGCGCGCGGAGCTGCTGCGATGATGTTATCCGCCAAGCGACTGAACGGAAGGCTCTGGACCCACACATGCCCGGGGCCACGCAGTTGTGCGAAGAACAGACCTTCGCCACCGAACAAGGTGTTCTTGATGCCACCGACGAACTGGATATCGTAATCCACGGTTTGGGTCATGGCCACCAAGCAGCCGGTATCCACACGCAGCATTTCCCCAGGAGCCAGCTCGCGTTGTACCGTGGTGCCACCAGCATGGATGTAGACCTGGCCATCGCCTTCCAACTTCTGCATGATGAAGCCTTCACCGCCGAACAGGCCCGCACCCAAGCGCTTCTGGAACGCGATACCGATGTTGACACCTTTGGCTGCCGCCAGGAAGCTATCCTTCTGGCAGATCAATTTCCCTTGGTAGTCCAAGAGATCCAAGGGCATGATCTTTCCCGGATACGCCGCAGCGAACCACACCGTGCGCCGCACACCGCTCACGTTGGTGTAAGTGGTCATGAACAGGCTTTCACCGGTGAGAACGCGTTTGCCCGCGCTGAACATCTTGTCCATGAAGCTCTGCTCACGACCATCGCCACTGCCGAAGATGGTCTTCATCTCGATGCCTTCGTCCATCATCATCATGGTTCCGGCTTCGGCCACCACGGTCTCCATGGGATCCAAGGTGATCTCTACACATTGCATATCATCACCAACGATGCGGTGATCGAGTTCGTGGGAGGTGCGGCTCATTGCACTGGTTTTTCGTGTGGCACAAAGGAATAGCAACTTCAGCTGGTCTCCCTACGATCCGGACGACCTCGGCATTCCATTCTAACAGCGGTCTCCTGCCGGGATGAATGGAGCAACGATCGGCCAGTCCGTACCTTGCAACCTCGTTCCAAGCACCCTCCGCATGTCGATCACCGCCCTTAAGAAGGACGTCCTCTCTGCCCGCATACCCGACCAGGAAACCCTGCTGAAAGCCTGGGAGCTCATGTGTACGGCCAAGGCTATGACCGAACTCTATGAGGAGAACTCCAAGATCACCAGCAAATACGTGCATGCCACCAGTCGGGGGCACGAAGCCATACAACTCGCACTCGGCTTGCAGTTGAAGCCGCAGGACTTCGTTGCGCCGTACTACCGCGACGACAGCATTCTGCTCGGGATCGGTATGGAGCCCTATGAGCTCATGCTTCAGTTGCTTGCTAAACGCGACGATCCGTTCAGTGGTGGCCGCACCTATTACGGGCACCCCAGCTTGCGGCGCGAGAACATGCCGAAGATCCCGCACCAGAGCAGTGCAACCGGCATGCAAGCCATCCCGACCACCGGCATAGCCCTTGGGCTGTGGTACAAGGAACAGGCAGGCATCGCACACGAAGTTCCCGGTGATGCTCCTGTGGTGGTATGCTCCATTGGCGATGCCGCCATTACCGAAGGCGAAGTGGCCGAAGCCTTCCAGATGGCGGTGCTCAAGCGACTGCCCATCATCTACCTGGTACAGGATAATGAGTGGGACATCAGTGCCAGCGCCGACGAGATCCGTGTGGGCGATGCCAGTGATTATGCGAAAGGTTTCAAAGGCCTCGAAGTACGCCAGGTGGATGGCTCCGACTTCCTCGCCTGCCATGCCCTCTTGCACGAAGTGCTCGCCACCGTGCGCAAGGAGCGACGCCCATTCCTGATCCACGCCAAGGTGCCGCTGCTCAACCACCACACCAGCGGCGTACGCATGGAGTTCTACCGCACACCGGAGAACCTCGCTGAACATCGCAAGCGTGATCCCTTCCCGCGTTTCCTGCAACAGTTGCTTGATCTGCGTTTCCAGCTCGAAGGCCTGAAACAGATCGAACAGAAGGCGATCGTCCGGGTGAAGGATGACTTCGAGAAAGCCCGCGCTGCGGAGGACCCCACACCGGAAGACCTCACCACACACCTCTTCGCTCCCACTCCGGTGACCGAAGAAAAAGGCGAACGCGCGCCTACCGATCGTGAACCTACCGTGATGGTGGACAGTGCCCTCTTCGCGATCCGCGAGTTGATGCAGGATGATCCGCGTTGCCTTCTATACGGACAGGATGTAGGCGCACGTTTGGGTGGCGTGTTCCGCGAAGCCGCTACCCTAGCCCGCGATTTCGGTGGGCACCGTGTGTTCAACACCCCGATCCAAGAAGCCTTCATCATCGGTAGTACCGTGGGCATGAGCGCTGCTGGTCTGAAACCGATCGTGGAGGTGCAGTTCGCCGATTACATCTGGCCGGGACTGAACCAGCTCTTCACCGAAGTGGCGCGCAGCTGTTTCCTCACCGTAGGGAAATGGCCGGTGAGCTGCATCATCCGCGTACCCATCGGCGCCTACGGCAGCGGTGGCCCCTACCACAGCAGCAGTGTGGAGAGCGTGCTGTGCAACATCAAAGGGATCAAGATCGCATACCCCAGCACGGGTGCTGACCTGAAGGGATTGATGAAGGCCGCCTACCACGATCCCAACCCTGTGGTGATGCTGGAACACAAGGGCCTTTACTGGAGCAAGATCAAGGGCACCGAGGAGGCGAAGACCATAGAGCCTTCGGCCGATTACATCATTCCGTTCGGTAAAGCACGGATCGTGCAAGAGGCCGATGCTGAACGGATAGCAAATGGGGAAGCAGCGGTGGTGGTGACCTATGGAATGGGTGTGTATTGGGCAAAAGCCGCCGCGAAGAACTTTGCCGGTCGCATTACCATCATCGACCTGCGAACACTTGCTCCCTTGGATGAAGAGACCGTGATGGAAGCCGCGAAGCGCCACGGCCGCTGCTTGGTGCTTACCGAGGAACAGCTCACCAATTCCTTCGCACAAGCACTGGCTTCACGCATTGGCGACGTATGCTTCGAGCAGCTCGATGCACCCGTACGCACTTTGGGTTCCGTGGACATGCCGGCGATCCCGCTCAACAGTACCTTAGAGGCTACGATGATCCCGAGTGCAGAGAAAGTGGCATCGGCCTTGGAACAACTGCTTGCTTACTAACGGTGGAAGAACGGCATATCCGGGTTGCTCGAACGGCACGCTACCATGTGCTAGGCGATGCGGCCAGCGCACGTGCCATCTGGATCGTGCTGCATGGCTACGGTCAACTGGCACGATACTTCCTCAATAAGTTCGAAGGCCTGTCGGATGAGTTGCTCATCGTAGCCCCCGAAGGGCTGAACCGCTTCTATCTCGACGAGGGCCACCAGCGCATTGGCGCCACCTGGATGACGCGCGAAGACCGCGAACACGAGATCGCCGACCAAGTGGAATATCTAGATCGGTTGGTGGATGAACTGCGGGAACGGAACAAGGCTCCCATACACGTGCTGGGGTTCTCCCAAGGGGTTGCCACTGCAACACGCTGGAGCCTCCTAGGGCGCTCACGGATCGAACGCCTTGTTCTATGGGCAGGCAACTTGCCTCCAGAACCTACCTCCGCGGAGCTGCGCTCCAAATGGTCGAACATTCGGATCGACCTCGTCCTCGGGAGCACCGACCCGTTCGCAGGGGATAACGAGTTGCAGAGCCAACAGGCCCGCAACGAGGCGGCAGCCATCCAATACCATAGCCATCGCTTTACAGGAGGGCACGTGTTGGAACCAGTGCTTCTGGGGCGTCTACTGCGGTAGACTTTCGTCCGTTGGCTTTACCAGCAGGGGTGGTTTTCGGTACTCTTCAGCGGGAATCAAGGATCAAATTCGTGTATCACTAAACCATCATGCCGATGAAGCAAGGAACTTTACTCGTCCCATTCGTTGCACTACTGAGCCTTGGTACCGCAAGCGCCCAGATCCAAGGTTACGCGGTCAATGAGACCGTTGATGATTTCACGGTCACCGATACCCATGGGAATACACACAATCTGTATTCGATCACAGCATCCGGAAAGACCGTGGTCCTCGACTTCTTCTTCGACACCTGCCCACCGTGCCAGCAGACCCAACCATACTTCAACCAGTTGCACGAGACCTATGGTTGCAATGATCATGACCTGTTCGTGATCTCCATCAACAACGGCACGGACAACAACGCTGCCGTTGATGCGTTCGAGGCTACTTATGGCGGCAGCTATCGGCACTCGCCGGCCGTAGGCATAGAAGGCGGATGTACTGCGGTTGACAATGCCTTCAACCCAGTGGCCTATCCCACCTATTGCCTTATCGGACCGGACAACAAGTTGAAGAACGGTGATATTTGGCCTATCGCCAATATGGGGTCCTTCGTGAGCGCTTTCCCGGCCGGAAGCAATATCCAGACCGCACAGTGCGCGCTGGTAAGCGTGAATGAGACCTCAGCGGCCTCACTCAAAGGGATCTTCCCCCTACCAGCCTTCGGTCCGGTCACCATGGATGTGGCGCTCCTCAACCCCGGCGTTTTGACCATCGAGGTACTGGATGCGTTGGGGCGTGTTGCCCATCTCGAAAACCTGGGCAACCGTGCGGCAGGTTCGTTCAACCATTCGATGGACCTTTCGAACCTCGTGAGCGGGAACTACCTGTTTCGCTTGTCTTTGGATGGCATCCCCTCCAGCACCCACAAGCTCGTGATCGCCCGTAGATCGAACCAATTCAACAAGAAGGGCCGTCCACTGGGCGGCCCTTCTTGTTACATGGCTTACACACGATCAGAAATTCACCGGCGGGTTGTTATCCTTCCACGCCAACAGATCATCGATCGTATGCACCGCTACGGAGTGGTAGTTCTTCCTTGCACGCTTGTAAATGGTCTGTGCCAGCAAACGCCCCTTTTCCGTGCGCACCATCTGGCTGTATAGCGGCACCAAGAATTTGCGACGCCCCACCGTGTTCAGGAAATCATCCATCCGCGCGAAGGCCGCATCGTGATCGTTCTTGATGCATTGTTCGAACCAAGCCGCAAGCACTTCGGCATTCCCACTGTCCGTAAAACCGAACGCTTGATCCAACTCCTTCATCTGCCACTCGGAAAGATCGCGTGGCAGGTGCCTGATGAAGTGCATCCATTCAAAGGTGCTCCAACCCGAGGTGGCCAGTTCTTTCGCCGGCTTTCCTTCGGTCCAACGCTGTATCTCCGCTTCCACCTTGTTGAACCGATCACTGATGGGCGTTGGCGCATTGGCTGGCAACCCAGGCGTTTCAACCCATTCGTCCACATTCACGTCCAGCCCGTTCGGTACGATCAACTGCTTTTCCAAGTGCGCCAAGAAACGATCCGTGGTCATGCTCTGGAAGGCGAACCGATCGAAATAGTCCCGGATGAACGCATCGAACTTCGGCCTGCCCACCTTCGATTCCAACAGGCGCAGAAATGCAGCTCCTTTCTCATAGGCCACTTCTGTCATGCCATCATCGGGGTTGCGACCCTTCAGATCCAATCGCAATTTGCCATCCTCCGGATGCTCGCTCTTGGCGATGTTAACCAAAGTCTGCAACAGGTCCTGACGACCAAGTTGCTCAAGCATGCCAGCGTAATCCGGGCCATGGATGGCTTCGGAGATGCGGCTCTCGAAGTACACGGTGAAGCCCTCGTTCAACCAGAAGTCGTTCCAAGTGGCATTGGTCACCAGGTTACCGCTCCAACTATGCGCCAGTTCATGCGCCACCAGCGCGGTGAGCGAACGGTCGCCAGCTAGAATGGTCGGCGTGGCAAAGGTGAGACATGGATTCTCCATGCCACCAAAGGGGAAGCTCGGCGGTAGCACGATCACATCGTAGCGTCCCCAGCGATAGGGACCATACAGATCCTCGGCGGTGCGCAACATGGTGCCCATATCGGCGAACTCCCAGACGGCCTTCTCCACCACACTGCGTTCTGCATAAACCCCCGTCCGCTGATCAACGGGCAGGAAGACCAGATCACCCACGGCCATGGCGATCAAGTAGGCTGGGATGCGCTGCTCCTGATGGAAGGTGTAAACGCCATCAGCGGTGCGGGTCTGCGGATTGGTGGCGCTCATCACCGCCATCAGATCCTGTGGCACCTTCACACGGGCATCGTATGTGAACCGTATACCCGGGCTATCCTGCACGGGTATCCAACTACGGGTAAGGATCGCCTGCCCCTGCGTGAAGAGGAATGGGTGTTTCTTGTCCGCGGTCTGCTGGGGGCTCAACCACTGTAAGGCCTTGGCGTTGCTGGTGGTGTGGTAGCGAACGGCGATACCGTCCGTCCCCTTGGGCAACTTCACCTCGAGCGCGCGACCAAGGAGCGAGCTATCGCCCATGGCGAACTCAAGCGCATGGCCTTTCGCATCTGTGACCGCATCCACCACCAACCCGTCGGTATCCAACACGATACGTCCTTGACCATGGTCGGTGATACGATAGGTCGCCGTGCCTGCGATGGTCCGCGAACGCATATCCACTTCGATGTCCAGATCCAGGTGCGTGATCACGGCTTCATCAGGCCGGGCATGGCTATGGTGGTCCATGGTCTGTTCAGGGGGATCGGAGACCCTGCTGGTCTCGTTGGGTGTTCCACGTTCACCGCAAGCAACGATGAGTACGGAAAGGATCGGCAGAAGCGGGAGATGACGGAACATGGTGGTGACGTACGGCGGCCAAAAGTAGGGCGGCATGCATACCATTTTCCATACGACGGGGCAGCACGTTGGATCGGCTGATCATGTTCGCTGGGCCCATGTCCAAGTTTCCTTTACATTTGCGGCCCACTTTACGGGGGTAACGCAGCCCGCATCGTGAGCCTCGGGTTCATTCCCGGAGCAGAACCCCAGCTGTGGGACAATTCCTTCGGGGTGTAGCGCAGCCCGGTAGCGCACTTGCATGGGGTGCAAGGGGTCGCTGGTTCGAATCCAGTCACCCCGACTGGAACAAAGGCCATCTCCTAACCGAGGTGGCCTTTCCGATTTTTATACGCCTCGTTGTGTAGCGCATCCCGCAAAGAGGCGGGAGGGTCACTGGTTCGGATCCAGTCACCCCGACTGGAACAAAGGCCATCTCCTAACCGAGGTGGCCTTTCCGATTCTGATACGCCTCGTTGCGTAGCGCATCCCGCAAAGAGGCGGAAGGGTCACTGGTTCGGATCCAGTCACACCGACTGATGAAAGGGTAGCTTCGGCTCCCCTTTCCCGTTCTTGGATCGTTCTTCCATGGAAAAGACAAAGGGGCCGCGAAGGCCCCTTCCTCGTCCATTCCCCCTTTCGAGAGAACGGTGCTCAGCCGATCAGCTGCCTGCGAAGGTGCAGAGCAGTGCGAACAGCAGGATGCCCGTGTAAATGGCGGCGGTCATCAGACCTGGACTGTACTTGCGTAGAATGGCTTGCATGGCGTGGTAAGGGTTGCCGCAAAGCTCTGCCGACCAGGCTAACGCAGCTTCACCACAATGCGAATTCATCCGCCATTGCACGAACACTTCATTGTGGATAGGTGTAGCTGTGACCAGTGGACAATGGTGCGGACGACCGGCACGGTCCTTGACCGGGGCACGGGTAATTTCGCCGCGCCGAACACGGCACCGTTCATCCATGCGTCTCCTTCTTCCCATTTTCCTGATCCTGGGTTCCCTTGCCACCATGGCCCAGGGCAACCTTACCATTAGCGGTTATGTAAAAGATGCCGCCACCGGCGAAACCCTTATCGGCGCCAACGTGTACGCCAAGGAGACCATGACCGGCACCACTACCAATACCTACGGGTACTACGTGCTCAACCTGCCGCCAGGGAAGTACACCATCCTGATGAGCTACGTGGGTTTCGAGGAAAGCAGCCAAGTGGTGGACCTGACCACCGACCGCAAGCTGAACATCGAGGCGCGTACCAAGGCCATTATTGCCAAGGAATTCGAAGTGGTGGGCGAGAAGGCCAAGAACACCGAAAGTACGCAGATGGGCACTGTGGAACTGGATGTACAGAAGTTGAGCACCCTGCCTGCCTTGCTCGGTGAGGTGGACATCTTGAAGACGATCCAATACTTACCCGGCGTAGCCAGCAACGGCGAGGGCAACAGCGGCTTCTATGTGCGCGGTGGCGGTCCCGACCAGAACCTGATACTGCTGGATAACGCAACGGTATACAACGCCAGCCACCTCTTCGGCTTCTTCAGTGTGTTCAACGCCGATGCGGTCAAGAACATCGAACTGATCAAGGGTGGTATGCCGGCGAACTATGGCGGCCGCACGAGCAGCGTGCTCGATATCACCATGAAGGAGGGCAACAATAAAGGCTTCCATGGGCAAGGTGGCATCGGCCTCATCAGCAGTCGCCTTACGCTCGAAGGCCCCATCGTGAAAGACAAGGGATCCTTCATCCTCAGTGGTCGCCGTACCTACATCGATGTGCTGGCCAAACCCTTCATGAACCCAGAAGGTGCTTTTGCCGGTAGTGGTTACTACTTCTACGACCTCAACGCGAAGGCCAACTACCGCATCAGCGACAAGGATCGTTTCTTCCTGAGTGGCTACTTCGGCCGCGATGTCTTCAACCTCAGCGGCAGTGAACAAGGCAGCCCCGATTTCCGCATTCCTTGGGGAAACGCCACGGTGAGCGGCCGCTGGAACCACGTGTTCGGCCCCAAGCTATTCCTCAACACCACTGCGCTTTTCAGCGATTACCAATTCAGCTTCAAAGGAGGACAGGATGACTTCAGCTTCGGCCTCAGCAGTGGCATCAAGGACTATGGCCTCAAGTTCGACTTCAACCAATACCCTTCCGTTCGCCACGAGTTGAAGTATGGAGTGAACTACACCTACCATATCTACACCCCCAGCACGGTGGATGTGGCCAGCGGCGATACCGAATTCGCCATAGACACACCATCGAAGTTGAAAGCGCATGAAGGTGCGGTGTACATACAAGATGACTACGATGTATCCGATGTCTTCCGCGTGAATGCCGGGGTGCGCCTCTCCTACTTCGCCCATGTCGGCAGCTTTAAGGAATACATCCTGAATGATGCCGGCAACAGCATCGGCACCCGCGACTATGCAGCGGGCGAGAACATCAAGGCCTATTATGGCCTGGAGCCACGGCTGAGCATGCGCTACAAGACCGGACCCAACAGCAGCGTGAAAGCCAGCTTCAACCGGAACCTGCAATACGTACACCTGGCCAGCTTCAGCAGCGTTGGCCTGCCAACCGATGTGTGGATACCCAGCGGCAAGAACGTGAAGCCACAGATCGCCTATCAATACGCCGTGGGCTATTTCCGCGACCTGTGGGATCGCAAGTACGAGGCCAGTGTTGAAGTCTATTACAAGGACATGTTCAACCAGATCGAGTATAAGGAAGGCACCCAACCGCAAGATGGTGGAAACACAAACTACGATGCGCTGCTCACCTTCGGAAAAGGCTGGAGCTATGGGGCAGAGTTCTTCGTGAAACGACGTTTGGGCAAACTCACCGGATGGGTGGGCTATACCTGGAGCAAGACCATGCGCCAGTTCGATGAAGTGAATGAAGGCCGTGCATTCCCAAGCCGTTGGGACCGCCGCCACGACCTGAGCGTGGTGGCCAGCTACGAGCTGAACGACCGTTGGAGCTTCGGCGGCACCTTCGTGTACAGCACCGGCCAGGCCACTACCCTACCCGTGCAACGCTACTTCATCGAAGGCCGCGTGGTTAGCCAGTTCAGCGATCGCAACGGATTCCGCATGGCGCCCTACCACCGCTTGGACTTCGCCGCTACCGTGAAGAACAAAGCCACCAAAGAGGTGAAGGACAAGCTGACCGGTGAGGTGAGCACCGTACAGCGCAAATACCGCAGCAGCTGGACCTTTGCCGTGTACAACGCCTACAACCGCGCCAATCCGTACTTCTACTACTTCACCACCCAAGGTACCACCGCCGGTGGCGACCTACGCCCCGTGGCGAAACAGGTCTCGCTCTTCAGCATCCTCCCTTCCGTAACCTGGAACTTCCAATTCTGATGGAACGCACCAAATACCTCCTGCTCATCCCAGCCGTGGCGTTCCTGATCGGCTGCGAAAAAGAGATCACTGTTGAGTTGCCCGACACTCCGCAGCGTCTAGTGGTTGAAGGCACGATAGAACCCGGCCTGCCGCCCTTCGTGATCCTTACCCGCACCCAAAGCTTCTTCGCCCCCTTGGATGCTGGAGCCATCTCGAACAGCTTTGTACGTGGCGCGATCATCACCGTGGACAACGGGAATGGGCCGATCCAACTGGATCAACTCTGCACCTCTTCCCTTTCACCCGAACAGCGCGCGCTCTTCTCCGAGATCACCGGCTTGGATCCGAGCTTGGTCGCCTCTGCGGATATCTGTGTGTATTCCACAGCGAACAACACCCTCTTCGGCGAAGTAGGCCGCACCTACAACCTTCGTGTTGAAGCCGAAGGCAAGGTGCTCACCAGCACCACCACCATTCCCAACCCGGTAGCGCTGGATTCCGTGTGGTTCCAGCTCGCACTCCAACGACCCAATGACGATTCCCTCGGCTTGGCCTGGGGCAAGTTGACCGACCCCGACACCATGGGCAATTGCTACCGTTGGATGGCACGGCGCATCAGTCGCCGACCCAATGGTTCCACCGAAGACCCCACGTTCATTTCGCCGCTCGGAAACACCTTTCAGGATAAGTACGTGAATGGGCTCACCTTCGACTTCAGCTTCATCCGTGGGCGCCAATTCTACAGCGACCAACCCGAAGACAACAACGAAGAAGCAGGCTTCTTCAAAGTGGGCGATACCATTGCTGTGAAGTTCGTGAGCATCGGCTTCAACGAACATGAGTTCTACACCAGTTACGACGAGAACGTGGGGTCCCAGGGCGACCTCTTCGGCACACCGGTGAACGCACGCAGCAACATCGAAGGCGGTTTGGGCATCTGGGCGGGCTGGGGCGTGTATGCGGATACGATCATCTGCCAGTGATCGACCCGTGTGAAGGCTCCGGTACGATCGGTCGGCATGGGTCATCACGATCCAAGGTGGTTTTCTGAAATACCTTTGCGCCCATTCTCATGAGCACCACGCCCGAACACGTCAAATGCCTGATCATCGGATCAGGACCCGCAGGTTACTCCGCCGCAATCTACGCCGCACGCGCCGACCTGAAGCCGGTGATGATCGAAGGTCCACTGCCCGGTGGCCAGCTTACACAGACCACTGAGGTGGACAACTACCCCGGCTACCCGAAAGGACGCACCGGTCCCGAAATGATGAACGACCTGCGCGAACAGGCGCTGCGTTTCGAGACCGTGATCCGCAATGGCTGGGTAACCAAGGTGGACTTCACCGGCCCCGTACACAAGGTGTGGGTGGACGAGAAGACCGAGATCCATGCCGACACCGTGATCATAAGCACCGGTGCCAGTGCGAAGTGGTTGGGGTTGCCCAACGAGATACGCCTGCGTGACATCGGTGGTGGGGTTACCGCTTGTGCCGTTTGCGATGGCTTCTTCTACAAAGGTCAGAACGTAGTGCTTGTGGGCGCCGGTGATTCGGCCTGCGAAGAAGCCACCTACTTGGCCAAGCTCTGCCCCAAGGTCTACATGCTCGTGCGCAAGGGCGAGTTCCGTGCCAGCAAGGCCATGGTTCACCGCGTGGAGAACACACCCAACATCGAGGTGCTCTTCCATACTGAAGTGAAGGACGTGCTCGGCGAACACGCCGTTGAAGGTGTGCTCACCGTGAACAACAAGACCGGTGAAGAACGCAAACTGGACGTTACCGGTCTCTTCATCGCCATTGGCCACACCCCTGCCACCGAGATCTTCAAAGGCTGGCTGGACATGGACGATGCCGGCTACCTCAAGCATGACGCCGACCGCACCAGCACCAAGATCCCGGGTGTTTTCGTGGCCGGTGATGCTGCTGATAAAGTGTACCGCCAAGCCGTGACTTCTGCCGGTAGTGGCTGCATGGCCGCGCTGGATGCCGAAAGGTGGTTGGCTGCTCAGGGGAAGCATTGAGGGCGGTAGTTCCGGAAGGATCCCGATCTTCCGGGCTGTGAGGTCTCTCCAAGCGCTGTTCTTCGCTGCTGCTTTCGCATTGGCCCTGCCGCTGAGCGGGCAAGTGGATCTGGCAACGGATCGGAAAGCCATGGTGCGCGGCGATGTACACGGTGTTATCCGCAGACTTTCCGCCGCGCTCGTGCAGGACGTGTATCGCGCGGATCCCTTGGAAAGGGCCCGTGTACTGGAACTCCTCGGAGAACAGTACCACCGGATCAGCGACATCGGCCACGCGAAGGAGCACTGGGATGAAGCCTTGCTCTTACGCCAGCGTGTGTTCGGCGATAGTAGTGCAGAAGCCGCCACGGGCTACACCTACCGTGCGCGATACCACAACTACATGGCCGCTTCTCAGATCGATCATCAAGATCTCGCCCTGCACGTTGCCGCACGCGCGAAGAACTTATTGAAGACGCGGCGCGGTAAAGTGGATGCGCTGGAGCGTGTGCTCATCCTGCGCGAGTATGGCTATGCCTTCAAGGTGGCCGCCATGAATCTGGCAATGGCACCCGAACTTCGGCTGAAGACGACCCGTTCTTACTTCCGCGAAGCGCTTCGTGCTGCCAACGCAGCGAAGGACACCATCTGGACCGCGCAAGTGCTTCACGACATCGGCAACACCTTCACCGATGCGGCCGGTGATGCCGATCCAGATATGAAGCGCCCGATCGTGGATAGCGCGCTGTTCCACTACGGCCGCTCCATCGAACTGATGACCGCCGCCGGATACGGCACCAGTGGAGCCGTGATGATGGACCATTACACCACAGCACTGGTCTACCGTTACGCCTACCGGAAAGACAGCCTTCAGCGATCGACCAACGCGTTCGACGAGGCCCTGCGAACCCTGTTGCGCCAAGCTGGCAATGATGCCGACGTGGATCCATTGCGCTACGATGACCGCATCACGGACCCGGCGCAGATGCTGGAACTCCACTATCAGCGTGCAGAGTGCATCCACAAAGCGATCGAAGCGCATACCGAAGCCACATTGCTGGACAAAGCGATCGCCGGTCTCGAAGCCGCCGTGCCCTATTGGGAGCAGATGCTGCGCGCATACCGCAGCACCGACATGGAGAAGGTGACCGGCAGCTACAGCCACTTCCCCTTCCGCCTCGGCTCCGAACTCTTCTTGCAGCGCTACCGGATCAGTAACGATGTACGCGACCTGCTCCGTTCAGTGGAGTGGAGCGAACGCAACCGTACTGCTCTCGCGCAACGCAAACAACTGCGTGCCGGTATGCGCTCAGCTAACTACCCAAGCTCCGCTTTGGATGCGTCCGCGCTCAAAGCACCGCCCGGCACGATCATCATCGTTTACAACCCTTTCCCCAGTGCCTTCGTGCTCGACGAGAACGGCTTGTCGGTGACCAACCTTCCACACGAAGCAATGGATCTGGACTACAGCGGCACTGTGTTCCGCGAGTTCGCGATCAGTGGCAAGGAACGCTATCCAGTACATTATGCCGAGGAGGCCTTCCGCATGTACCAGCAATTGCTGGAACCCGTACTCGCCGGGCGGAAGGAACGCAATGTTGTCCTCGTCCCCTACGGCAGCATGGCCCTCTTGCCGTTCGAAGCTCTATGCACTTCACCCACAGGGCAGGCCTGGAACGACCTCGCCTACCTGGGCCGCAGCCATGCCATACGCTACGCAAGATCACTGGCCGAAGCGCTCGCCGTTCCTGCTGATTGTCCGCGTACCCACGCACTGTTCGCCTCCGTACGCACCGACAGCCTGGCCGCGCTGCCCTTCGCACAACGCCTCGCCCATGCCCTGCACGCCGAACATGCCACGAGTGTGTACAACGATGGACTGTCCACCACTGGCATGGTGTCCGCGCTTGCTGCACCGGGCTTGCTGCACATCGCCACGCACGGCATCAGCCCCACCACGCCGGATGATCTGCCGTTCCTCCTGCTCACCGATGGCCCATGGTCCACTGCGGCGTTGCGGAGCACCGAGGTGAAGCGCACGCTCGCCGTCCTGAGCACCTGCTCCAGCGGGCGCGGACGAACCTACCAAGGCGATGGCGTGATGAGCCTGGCCCACGCCTTCCTCCACGCCGGAGCGCGGAGCACAGTGCATACGCTCTGGCCTGTGGACGACCGCGCCACCAGCGAGATCCTCAGCACCTTCTACGACGGCTTGGAACAGGGACTGCCCGCATCACGTTCACTGCTGCAAGCCAAGGAACAGTTCATCCAACAGCACGCTACCGATGGACTTGCCGCGCCCTTCTACTGGAGCGGCATCGTACTTACCGGCAACGATGTGTTGTTGGAGCAGGCTGATGAACCTTGGTGGATGCTGGCAGCAGCCGTCGCCTTGCTGGCGGCGGGCGCCTACATGTTGTCCAAGCGCTTCAGGAGGTCGCGCGAACGTGCGGCGAGTTGAACGTCATCGCTCTGCGCAACCTCGTTCAGGATCTCCCGAGCACGGGTCGTATCCGCAGCACGCAATGCACAAAGCGCCCGGTGGAACTGGGCTTTCGCTGCGAACACCGAACCCGCTGGTACACGCTCGAAAAGATCCACCGCCGCGCACTTGTTCTCCTGGTCATGCACGACCGCATCGAAATAGAGCAGCGTATCGTTCGCAGGATCATGCTGGAGCGCAACGGACAAAAGCTGCATCACCGTAGCCCGATCGTGTTGCTTGTAGGCGTTCATGATGGCGTCCATCACCGGGGGTGAAGTGCCCATCAGCACCGGTAGCCCGGGTTCGGGAACGGTGAACTCCTCGGCCAGTTGTTGGGGTGTATCTCCCCTGCCCGACCACCGGACACCCGCCACACCGATGAGCACCAACACCGCCGCCGCCCAGCCCATCCAAGGCTGGAACAAGCGCCGCACGGGGACCTTCGCTCCATCCAGCTCGCGGTCGATCGCGCGGAAACGCTCGCGCAAGGCATCAGACCCCGCCCGGCCAGGGTTCCTGCCGGCCGACTGCACCCCACGCACCGCAAGCACGAACAGTTCATAGCGTTCCCGCAGTTCGGGGTCGCGTACCAGCTCCGCATCGAACGCGACAGCATCCGCCTCCGGCAACGTGCCGAAGTACCGCTCCTCAAAACGGTCCAGCTCCTGTTCGTTGATCTCCTCGTCGCTCATAACAACAGCATCATCAGACCGCCCTTCACCTTCTCCATCAACCGCTTCAGCGCGATGCACTTCTTCTTCTTGGCCACGTTGGCCGATGCATAACCCATGGCCTCGGCGATGGATGCCATGTCCATCCGTTCCACGTAGTACAGTTCCAGCACCCGCTTATCCGCCGGTGACAGTTTCTCCAGGTGCTCGCGCACCTTGCTCAGATCCTCGTCGCGTTCCATGCGTTCCTGGGCATCGGCTACATGCTGCCCCTGTACATGGATCGCATACCGCTCCGAATGGTTCCCGGCGATGCGCGACTTCCTCAACCGCGATAACAGCAGGTTCTTCCCGATCGCGAACAAGTAGGTCTTGATGTTCCCCGTGAACGTATCCAACTGGCCGCTCTGCCGCTGCTCGTAGAACACCAGCAGTGTCTCCTGGAACACATCCTTGGCATCCTCCGCATCCGCGCTGAAGTTCTTGCCCGCCCACGCCACGAACTCGTTCCGGAAGCGCCGGTAGTGGGCGGCTACTTCCTGGTCGGGGGTGGTGGGATGCTGGGAGAGCATTGGGGACGAGGGGGAAAGGTAGGGTGGTAACCTTTTGTTCCTGCGCAGCATTAACCAGGACATATACAACGCTAAGCATGACCACTCCTACAAAGGGTAAAACAGCCGACCTGCAGAAACTCGTGACTGTAAAATTGTCCTTCCTCGTGAATGTGCAGGAAACTGGCATTTTGGGGTTAGGGAAGGCCTCACTGATACTTGCAATCCACGATTTCGTCCGTGAGTATTGTGACAACCCTGAGCAAACCACAAAGTACCGGAACAGCTTTCGTTACATGGAGGAGCCGGGCGACGCAACACCAATGGATTGGTTCACACTTGACATCAACGAAAAATAGTGAGTGTGTCTGAAAGTACTCGTCTCAAATGCGCTCAACCCGATGAACGTGGCAAAAACAAAGAACTCACCAATACGCACCTTCTGGGGGGTATTCACTGTCGCCCTGACAGGAATATTCCTTGCGGCCTCTTGCACCAGCGAAAACAAGAACGCAAGGGCACTCAGGCCAGACCCATTGCCTTCTGAAATCGTATTGGCTACATTGAATGGAACTTCTATCAATCTTGCAAATCGGGTCACCGAGGATGGTCATCTCGTATTCACAATCCTTGACACATCTCGACAATTCTTCAGTCTTTGTTCCTACAATTTACTCAACAATGCTACGAGGACTCTGGGTAAAATTCCTGCCCATCATCCAAGATACAGCCGTAGTCAGCGCGCCATCATTGACGTAGTAGTCAACGACCATCAAATCATGCTCCTATCGGAGATGCAATGGCATGGTGGCGATGGGGGAAATCACTCAGACTTCTTGGTTCAACTATTCGACATGAATGCCAATCTCATTGAAGAGCGCGAGCTCAGAGGAAGTGGTGAAACATCAAGTTCTATCAGATCTCCCTTCCCAAGCTGGCTCTCTCGATCAGGATTGCCCGCCATCTACTTGCAAGGTAGCGGTTACGGATCCGCTCTACCCAGTATGGTGTGCGACATTGGAAAAGATCGATATGAGTTCAATGTCCAACAAACATCGCAGGCATTAGCAGCATTTGACTTACAGATAAGCAGAACTCCATTTGACACTGTGAGTATCCGTCCGCTGGAATATGAAAGAGGCGTACGACCTCCAAAATCACTCCTGTACCGCAAGAAGCTCCCGGACGAAATCAACTATTCCGGATCTATCCTGACAGGCCTAGGTAAGCTGCAATTGCAAGGCACTGGCTGGAGCCATCACCCTCAATCATGGGTAGGTTCAAACAATGCTGTTATGATCGACAGTTCAATCTACTTCATGCTCAATGATGTGGTGCTAAAGCTCCGGAATGGACAGGTGCATAGAGTCACAACCGTAGGTCTCAGCGAAACAGAGAGGATTGAGGGAGGATGGTATAGCCGGTTTATTGATATCGATAACATTTGGAAAGGTCATAACGGTCAGGGTAAAGATCGCATAGGCATAGACGGAAGCACCTATCGAAAACTTTACGCAGATGGAGCACTGTTGTATGCGGCAATCGACAATCGCAAGCTCTTCGTATTAGACACGCGTAGTAACAAGGGTCAAACAATCCGAACCGACACCACGGCCGCTTGGAGTCCAGTAGCCGAGTACTTCATAAATGAGAATTCAATCTGGGAGGTTTGGACACCCTCCGGAAGCGAGGATATTTTCGGCCGGTTTGGCGCCTTGGTTCACCTTAATAATCGTGGCGACATTCAAAGCCGATATAGAGTAGCATTTGATGCATGGGATCGCACTGATGCAGGCGAGGTACAAGTTTTGGCGTTAGAAAATAGCGACGGTCGAACAGTAACCTTATGCTTGCTAGAATCTATCAGTGAAAGTGACTTCTCAACCCACGGGGATTCAGAAATGCTGGAAAACGATGACGCATACTGGGATCCAGAGGATGACTTTGATATGGACATGCAGATGGACTCCAGCATAAGTTTGCCCAACACTTCCCAGAGCCTCGAAATGGATGGGGGCCACGGTGACCAAACAGTCATGGATATCGACGGCAACGTTTATCGAGTATCTCAGATTGGCGTACAGTTTTGGATGACAGCCAACCTCCGGACCTCGAGATATCGCAATGGTGCATTGATCCCAAATGTGACAGATGCCGGTGACTGGCCCTACGCGGAAACTGGCGCCTGGTGCAACTACGGGAATCAACCAAATCTAGATGTCACTTACGGTAAGCTCTACAACGCACGGGCGGCCATGAACCAGAACATCTGTCCCAAAGGCTGGCATGTCCCTAGCGATGAAGAATGGAGGCTGCTTGAAATTGAGCTTGGTATGCCACCAGAAAAGGAACGTCATGAGACGCGAGTTAGAGGCCGAGAGCAGAACGTCGGTGGCAAAATGAAAGCAAACACCCATTGGCACCACAATAAAAATGGAACCTCAAACGGAAGTGGCTTCACTGGCCTTCCCGGTGGCTGGCGAACCAGCGGAGATGGCAGCTACCATGAGATTTCCATCTTGGGAAAATGGTGGAGCACGACAAAAGTCGATGCCAATTATGTGTGGGGGCGATATTTGGAGCAGTACGATTCGGGTATCACAAGGAGCCCGGAGCATATGTCGAATGGATTGTGCATACGCTGCATTAGAGACTAATACACTCGTCCGAAATGAACCCGGATCGTAGGGGCTCTCACTCGATCACCCGCCACCAGCTGTACTCCAACACGAACCGCACCAGTTCCCGCTTCTTCATCGGGATGTCCCAATCCCCATCATAGTCAACGAGGGTGGGCACCAGCGCGCCGTCGAGGATCGTGTTCTCCACACGGATCTTGATATCGAAGTCCAGAATGATGGAGCTATGGGCAATGCGGTATTGCCGCGCAATGACGTTGTTGGTCACATGGTCGAACCAGGTGTCCATGGTCTTGATCACGGTGCGGCCGTCGCGGAACTCGGGCTTGGCTTCGGCGCTGAAGACCCAGCATTGGTGGCCGTTGCGCTCACCAGCGCTGATCTTGAAGTCGTAGAGCGGCGCCATGTCGGCGTTGAAGAGAGCGAGCTTGTGACCGATGAAGGGCACACTGCCGATCTCGCTGCCAGGATCGAACATGAACTTCTTCAGTTCGCTCTTGTAGCGTTCGAGTTTGCTGCCGCGTTGTAGGTCGAGCTTGCGTGAGGCGACCGTGTTGTCCGCTGTGATGCGACCTTTCGGGAAGAAGACATCGTCGTACATCTCTGCGGTGAGGTAGCGGAAGGTGCTGTCGCGGTTGCGCAGCTTGCCTTGCTCATGCACGGTGTCGAGTTGTAACCAAACCTTGTCTCCATCGCGGTGCAGATAGCCTGCACGGTAGAGCGAGGCGGTCTCCTTCTCTTCCTTCGCACGCACTTTCAGAATGCTGCGGAGATGATGCGGGTGGTAACGTGTGTTGAGAAAGGCCTTGTGGAAGGTGGTGTCCGCCATCACCTGCTGGATGAAGGCCTCGACGTTGAACCCTTCCTTCTGCGCGGTGATGACGACCTCATCCAGCTCCACCTTGGTAGCGATGCGCTCCACCTGTGCTGATGCTGCGGACGCCACCACAAGTGCATAGGCGGCAACTAGGTTCCGAAAGACGAGCATGATCAGTGCCTCCGCGTAGGTCCAAGGCTCGAGTACAATTCGTACTTCCGCTTGATGTAGACCAGGAAGTCGTATTGCGACAATCCTTTGATCACTTCATCGGGCACGCTACAGAACTCGATGAAGTCATCGAAGGCTTCGGGGTTCAAACGGATGATGTCGTACTCCACGTACTTATGCAGGAGCTCCTGTAGAATGGCCCGCTTCCGATCTTCATTCTCCAACTCCGCCACCAAACGCTTGCTCCGTTCCCTACGACTGAATTCCTGATACAAGGCCGTGATCGGGCTCTCCAAGGCATTCACCGTGGTGAGCTTATAGTCCGAGGCTTTGTAGCCCAACTTGGCGATGTCGGCTTGGATCTCCTTCAAGGTCCGTTCCGGCAGGATCTCCACTTCAGCCAGTTGCACACGCAGCGGTACCAGCCGGATCTTCACATCGTAGATCGCGCGCTCCACGCTATCCGCCAGACATAGGATACCCGTGCGGTGCCCGATGGATCCGATCATGAGCGTGTCCGTGCGTAGAGCTTGCACAGTGAATGACCCATCGGCGTTTCCGAAGGTGCCCGAGCGCGTGCGCCGGTTCACGATCATGAGATCGTAGTACGTGTGTTGATCGGAACTGGTGATCACCTTGCCATGGATGGTGACCAACTCCTGGGCACCAGCTACGACGCAGCCGATGAGCAAGGACAGGGTAAGTAGGTAACGAAGCACTGGTACAAAGGTACCCGTACCAAGGGCAAAGATCATTCCACAGGAACGTGATCGCTCCGCAACTGTTGCATTAGAACCGGAGATAAGAGGGCGGCCATGCGGCGGTACCCGGCTTCGTTGGGGTGGATATCGTCACGCAACTCGTTCGTCTCCGCTCCGTGCTCCAGATCCTTGATCAACGGAACTCCTGTGGCTTCCGCGTAGCGTATGATCTCATCACCCTGTGCATTGTAGCGGCCCTTTCTGATCTCCGAGCGTTCGGCATGTAGGTAGATCACGAACGGTATGCCGCGGTCTTCCGCATACTTGCGCAGTTGATCGAACCCGGCGTTGAAGCCATCCTCCCCCTTGTCGATCCCGAGGTCCGCGTCTGTAGTCTTCTTCCGCGTTATGTAGCGCGGTAGTACATAGCGGTCCAGCAACTCCACTATAGCACTGCTGTATTGCTCGGCTGGGAAGTGTTTACGAACCCCCACCACCTTCTTGAAGCTCATGTTGTCGTGCGCGTCGTGCGAACTCACCACCAATAACAGTGCTTCCGCCGGAGGCAGGGCGGTGTTGGCCAGATAGGCAGCGCAGTTGTCCGGTCCCCAGCTGCCTGCACTGATATTGAGCACCTGTACCTTCCGTCGCAGAAGCTGGGTAAGGCGTGTCGAAAGCAGTGTGGTGGCCAACGAGTCGTTATCCGTTAAGCTGCCTCCATTGATCACCGAATCGCCGCAGCCAAGCACGATCACCGCCGTGCTGTCCGGTTCTTCGGAACGCATGGAATAGGAGTTGTACACGATGTGGCGACCGAAGCGATGCCGATCCTGCAACGGTTGTGCGATGTATTCGTAATGCGGATCGGTACGCATCAGCACGGCATCGCAGAAACCGAAGCCCACACGCAACAGCAATTCCGCCGTCGCGATCAGTACGCCAACGAGCAACAGCCAGCGCCAACGCTTCCAGCAGGGTCTGTCCTGTGTTCTGCTCCGCATCGCCGCCGAAGGTAGCCGACGGGGCCGAGCAAAATGGCGAAGGGCCCTTCCACCTCGTAGCGGAAAGGCCCTTCATGAAAAAGTCCTGTGCATCTATAAGCCGGGTTCTGTACCACACCTTCCGGCGTAGCCTTCACCATCTATCTAGTCCCGCTGTCACCAACGGGATCCATCGACCTACCCTCCGCGCTCCAACATGCGTTGGAAGGACGGGCTTTCCTCGTTCCGGCATAACGGAACGCACGGTATACATGGTCTTTCAGCGCGTGAGGTTTACCAAGCTGCCCTGTCGCCAGAAGCACTGGTGCGCTCTTACCGCACCTTTTCATCCTTACCCATTTTGCAATGGGCGGTTTCCCTTTCTGCGGCACTTTCTGTAGACCACCCGTTCCCAAGTGGCCCCCTTCCCGTTAGGAAGCACGCTGCCCTATACTGCCCGGACTTTCCTCCCTCCACCTTGTGGTGAACGGCGGTGAAGCGATGCACAGGATATCAAAGAACGAAGCCGAAGAACGGCCTGTTCGAACTCGTTAATGGCGCAGGATCTCCACCTCCGTAGCGCCCGATCCGTAGCGCGCCATGTTGGCATCGTGGAAACGAACGCTGTCGTAATACTGCAACACGCGACGCACTTCCTCGCGCAGCACGCCTTCACCCACTCCATGGATCACGATCAGCTTTCGCTTGCCATCGCGGATCGCTCCTTCCAATGCACGTTCAAAGTATGCCAACTGGTATTTCAGCTTTTCACCCTGGCTCAGTTTGGTCTCGTCATCCACCAACTCATGTAAATGCAGGTCCACTTCGGCCACGCTATTGTCTTCGGGGCGCTTCGGCGTTTTACCCGGGCGGCTATCCCCCTTCCGCCGCTGGCGCTTCTCCTCCAGCACATCGTTGGCAGCCACCATACCCGCTTGGTGATCGCTGATCCGATAGGCCTGCTTCACATATTCGGGATCATAGGGTACCAATTCCTTCGCGGGCCGCACCAGCACGAAACCTTCATCGGTGCGCACCTTCACTTTGCCAGGGGCGGGCACTTCGAGCACCACTCCGCCGCCGACATCGTCCACGAACGCGACCCGATCACCCTTCTTGAATACCCGCCCGGCCATGCCACAAAGGTACCGGTCTATCTTCACCGCCACGCCTTCGCACCTACATCGGCGCACAAGCATGGAAGATCGTGGACCGTGGAAGACCATCAGCACCGAAGAACGGTACAGTACCCCGTGGATCGCTGTTACGCACCATGAAGTGATAGACCCCAGTGGAAAGCCAGGGATATACGGTGTGATCCACTTCAAGAACCTCGCCGTGGGCATTGTGCCGCTGGATGATGATCTCAACACGTGGATCGTGGGGCAATACCGCTACCCGCTCGGCGTATACAGCTGGGAGATCCCCGAAGGTGGTGGCCGGCGCGATCTGCCCCCGATCGAAAGTGCCAAACGCGAGCTGCGCGAAGAGGTGGGCATCGAAGCCGAACGCTGGACCGAGATCCTGCAGATGGACCTGAGCAATTCCGCCAGTGACGAAGTGGCCATCCTCTTTGTTGCGCAGGGCCTCACGTTCTTCGAACCCGAACCCGACCACAACGAAGAACTGGCCATGCGAAAACTTCCTTTCGATGAATTGTACAACATGGTAACACGCGGCGAGATCCGCGACAGCCTTACCGTGTCCGCAGTGATGAAGGTGAAGCTGATGCTCTTGGATGGCTCGTTACCACGCTAGAACGCAAGACCATGGAAGAGTACGCGTCCTGTTGATCGCACTTCGATGCCAGGTAATGGCACCTTCACTCCATTCAGCACGAAAAGGATCGTGCGCACCAAAGCCGAACCGGACTTGATGCGCGTGAGGTCGATATCCGGTGCCACATAGTATTGGCGGAAGCGCCCATCGCCCGGCTCGGGAAAAGCCGTGAGCATGTTCTCGGCACCATAGCCTACCGCCACATTGAGCCAAGGGGGAATAGTGCTCTTCGGCGCGAAGCTCCGCAGGTTCCCGCTCAACCATATGGTCTGCCCATTGTAATCCTTCAATATCCGCTCACCCAGACTTTCGCCCAGCAGCCCAGGGCGTTGTGCGGCATATGGTGTTAGGTGTGCCGAGAGTTTCACCGTGATGCGTTGCTCCTTCCACAAGGCTTCCTGCCCCATGAAGAAACCTGCACCGGCAACATTGGCCGCCATATCGGTCCAAGAGAAACCCCAGCCTGCGGAGGTGCCATCGAGCAACTCTACCCCGGTAAGGAAGACCAGCCCGAGACTGCCACCGAGCAAGATGGACTCCTTGGAACTGGTCCCGCAGCGGTCCCAAGCCGCATGGCCCCAGCGGCCCAAGGTGTACGCACTGAAGAAGTGGCCCGCCTTGTCCATTTGTAGCCATTCGCCGCTATCATCGAACGAATGGAACGTAGAGCGCTCATACTGCGTATACCATGCCCCATTGAGCACCCCGATGGCACCTACCATTGAACCACCTGATAGCAAGGCCGTTGTAAGACGGCACGAGGCCACCTTTCGGGGTGCCACCTCGTCTAAGAGCGAAATATGGTGCTCTACTAGGTCCGGATACCCGAACTGGCCGTAGCCCGGAATGTACAAGAACATGACCCATATGGCCAGAACGAACCGGGCGAGCGCGTGTCCTGCAAACATCCGTACCAAAAGTAGCCCCTGGGAACCAGGCCGTATCTTCACCGGCTTATAGCTCCACGGCCAGCCACCTTTCCACCTAGGCCAACCACCGTTGAACCGCATTCTTACGATACTGACGAGCGTGCTCTGCGCCGGCTTGGCACATGCCAGTAGCCCCGCTTCGTCCGTACCTTCCGGTAAGTCCCTCATCATTCCATCGCCCAACGGAACCTTCAACACCTGGGTACCGAACGCGGACATGGCCGCGAAGTTGAGCCCGGCCGTTATGGAACTCTATGGCCCGGTGGAAGCACCGACCTGGCGCACACGATTCACCCTTACTGGTATCGGCCTCAGCGGAAAGGTCACCTCCAATT
>JAEYWT010000276.1 GCA_023428865.1 Bacteroidota bacterium
CCTCCACCCCGTCCTTGGGGTCCTGATCCACCACACTGCCCTTTGGTAGCTGATCGGTATAGACCGAGTCGATCACCATGGCCAACAATTCGCGACTGGCTAGCATGGACGCTGCTTCATCCAGCGCCATACCCTTGAGGTCGGGAACACGTGAAGACGTGCCGTGCAAGGTGTAGAAACGCAACCACGACCAACCGGCCAGCAGTAGCGCCCCGACCACCAGGATGGGAAGGATGGTGTGTATTAGGCGCTTGCGCATACGTATTGGGCGGCGCCAAAGATAGAAGCCTGCGCGGGCGGCGGGTCCACAGTGCATGGTTCACACTTCACCACCCCGCCGCGACCAGCAGAAGGGTCCTAACCAGCAGATTTGCAGCATTCCAGAACCCATGCCACGTCCACTCATCGCCATTTTCCGAGGCGGCTACACCGGCGAATCCGTCATCAGCATGCAAAGCGCCCGCACCATGATGGACGCGTTGGATGCGAACCTCTACGAAGGGTTGTACGTGACCCTTTCCCGCGAAACCTGGACCTGTGAACGGGCCGATGGCAGCGCTGTCCCGTTCGATCGCGGCAATTGTTCGGCGGACCGTGGGCAAGGCCCAGAGCCATTCGACGCAGTGCTCATCGCGATACATGGCACACCCGGCGAGGATGGAAAACTACAGGGCTACCTGGATATGCTGGGCATTCCCTACCAGACCGGCGGGGTGCTGGCCATGGCCCTTACCATGAGCAAATTCAGCACTACCGGGCTCTTGCGGCAGATGGGCTTCCGGGTGGCCCCTTCGGTGATGCTCCGTGGCCGCAATGCCATGACACCAGAGGCCATCATCGCGGAAACAGGACTGCCGTGCTTCGTGAAACCCGACAGCAGTGGCAGCAGCTTGGGCATCAGCAAGGTGAAGGAGGTCCGTGACCTTGCCCCTGCGCTGGAGCGAGCCTTCGCAGAAGACAACACGGTGATGTGCGAAGGGTTCATCCGTGGTCGGGAACTGACCTGTGGCGTGATCAGGCTGAATGGTATCGTGGAGGCCCTGCCGGTTTGCGAGATCCGCACCAGCAGCGAGTTCTTCGATTACCACGCCAAATACCACGCGGCTGATACCCAAGAGCTGGTGCCCGCCCCTATTCCGGACACGATCACGCGCATCGTTCAGGAGCGGTCCGTGGCCATCTATTCCGCGCTGAAATGCGATGGCATGGTGAGGGTGGATCACATGTGGTCCGACCCGGGTGAAACGGACGCCGATGTGGTGACCATTGAGGTGAACACCACCCCTGGCTTCAGTGCGGCAAGCATCTTTCCGAAGATGTTGACCGCGTCCGGCATCGGCGTGGCGCCTGCGGTGAACGGCATGGTGGTCGGCATGCTTCAGCGGTAACACTGGGCCAAGTACTCCACGAGTTTGGCCATGGCCCTGCCACGGTGACTGATGGCGTTCTTGCCGGCCTTATCCATTTCGGCAAAGGTGATCGAATATCCAACTGGAATGAAGATGGGATCATAGCCGAACCCACCTGTTCCACTGGCCTTTTGCGCTATGGTGCCTTCTACCACACCTTCGAAGGTATGTTCCCCTTTTTCATCGATCAAGGCCAATACCGTACGGAAACGAGCACCGCGTTGTTTGCCCACCAGTTCGTTCAAGAGCTTAGCCATGTTGGCCTGAGGATCCCTTTCTTCTCCAGCGTAACGGGCAGAGTACACACCGGGAGCGCCGTTCAGGGCGTCCACCTCCAAGCCGGTATCATCAGCGATGCAGGGCATTCGGCATCGCTCGAAGGCGAAGCGTGCTTTCTGGAGCGCGTTCCCCTCTAGGGTGGCACTGGTCTCGGGCAGATCATTCGGCAAACCCGCCTCAGTCAAGGATACAACCAAGAAGGAGCTGGGAAGAAGGGCTTTCAGTTCCACCACCTTCCCTTGATTGCCAGTGCAGAGCAGGACTCGATACATGGGGACCAAATTACCGCCACGACCAAGGCACGATCGTCGGCAACTGCACTATCTCAGGATCTAGGTTCGACTTACGGAAGCAACCACTGTAGAGCGCACAGCATATTGCGGCTTCCCCCGCTGCATCAGGTAAAGCCTCCCCAAGTACTCACCGATCAACCCAAGTGTGAGCAGTTGTATACCAGCGAAGACCAGCACCACGGAAACGATGGAAGCCCAGCCTTGTGGTGTATCCCGTACAAAGCGCTCGAAGACCGCGAACATGGCCATACCAAAACCTACCACGCTGAACAATGCACCGATGAAACTACTGATCCGCAAAGGCATCACCGAAAAGTTCACGAACATCATGAGCCAATGGCGCACAAGCTTACGGAAGGTGTAGTTGCTATCGCCTTCGGTACGCGCAGCATGCAATACCGTTAGCCTGCCGATCCTGCGTGTGTTCTCGAGGATCAACCCATCGATATACGGATATGGTCCGGCGTAGGTCAACACCCTGTCCCTAAGAAAGCGGTTGATGCAACGGAAACTCGATAAGTACAAACCTTTGGGTTTATCGATCATGAAGCGGGCAACAGCATCATTGAACCGACTACCCAAGTTGCGGAACCAGGAATGTCTCTTCCGTTCGTACCGGGTGTACACCACATCGAACTGCTGGTTCGCTCGGGCATACTCGAACAGCTTCACCACCTCCGAAGGTGGGTTCTGGAAATCATCATCGATGTTGATGATGTACGCTCCATTGGCTGCTGCGTACCCCGCCATCACGGCATTGTGCTCGCCGAAGTTGCGCGCCAGATCGATGGCGATCATGGTCATGGGTGCGTTCGCACAGATCCGCTGGATCACCTCCCAACTATCGTCCGCACTACCATCATTCACCAAGACCAACTCGACCCCTCCATCCACTTCCAATGCCGCCAGTTCTTTCACCAACCGTTCAATGGAACGTGCACCATTGTACACCGGAATTACGATGGAGAGCATCATGGTCAGCGCACCCGTTGAGCGATGAAGAACGCGGAGCCGCCGAATGGAAGGGCGATCCCTCTACGCAAACACGCGCTTTCCATGGAAACACCACCCTTGAACAGGTTGTTCAGCATCGGGTTGAACGGGGTTACGTCACTGGCCTCCGGAGCGGGCAGCAATTTGCGACGGATGACCATGAGCGGGAACAATAGGGTGTTCCAATACGATGCAAAAATGGGCTTAAAGCCGTGCTTCCGCAAGAGGGCCAACCCTTCTGGGCGTGTGAAGCGCTTTACTTGCCCGACCGCCGTGTCGTGATACGAATGCATCCACTGGTATGCGGCCAGGTTGAGCACGCAAATGCCCCCAGGCCTCAACACGCGATGGAATCCAGCAAGGGCTGCATCAACATTGATCCGATAGCCCAGCACATCGCAGCTCACCAATGCATCGAAGGATCCATCGGCGTGCGGCAGAGCATCGACCGAACCCACCAATGCGGACGCCCCAGTCTTGGACCGCGTGTAGGCACAGGCCTGCTCCGAAATGTCCAAGCCATGTAAGCGAGCGTTCGGAAAATGCCGCCCGATCGCTTTGAGCGTACCGCCTGTGCCACAACCGGCGTCCAATACAGCGGTGAACGTTCCGCCATGCTTGGCCAACGCGTTGATCACATTGGTGTGCAGTCCATGGTACCACCACATGGTCTCCTCCAGAGCGGCCATGCGGTCGTACTCCTCGGCCACCATGCTCATAGGCCCTTGTACTTGAGGTACTCTTTGCGGTCGCGCATGTAATCCTCCGGGTCGTATGGGTAGTCACAGAAGACCGCCAAGACCGTATCGCTGCTTTCGAAGATGATGTGGTTCCAGATCCCAGGGGGTATGGATAGTCCTTGCTCGGGACTATCGAGAACGATACGGCAATGCGAACGCCCATCATCCAAGACCGCAGATACCCTACCGTGCAGACAGATGAGCACTTGGGTACAATATCGATGGGCATGGTCACCTCGGATCCCACCAGGTGGCACCCCGGTAATGGTGAACACTCTACGAATGGGAATGCCCAAGCTCTCACCACCCATATCAGGCAAGACCGTGAGCGTGCCGTTCTGGATATGCTGCCAGAAGCGCAGCTGCACGAGGGAGCCGATGGTGGTGTCCTGCATGGACGCTAGCTGAAGAAGGTGGTGATCGCTGCTATGACACGAGCCTGATCGTCATCTGACAGTTCAGGGTATAGCGGCAACGAAAGTACGGTGTTCGCGACCTCTTCGGTGCTGGCCATGGAGCCTGTGCGGATCCAGCCACTATAGGCGGATTGAAGGTGTACCGGCAACAGGTAGTGTACACCGGCTTGTATCCCAAAACCTAACAGGTGCTTACGCAAGGCATCCCGGGTGGTCTGGTCGGCCAGACGAACCACGTACAGGTGGAATACGTGCTGGCAAACAGGCATCACCTGAGGCAAGAACAAAGGCAGCTCTTTCAACCCAGCGCTATAGGCTTCCGCTAGGGCGATGCGCCTACCGGTGAAGGCTGGTAAGTGCTTCAATTTCACCTGAAGGATCGCAGCCTGTAGGGGGTCCAAGCGACTGTTCCAGCCTTCGACCAAACTGTGCTGAGGCACATCCCATCCATACTGCCGCAGGAGCCTGAGCTTTCGCGCTAGTTCACCATCGTTGCATATGACCATACCCCCATCTCCGATGGCTCCGAGGTTCTTGGTGGGATAGAAACTGAAGGTGGAAAGATCTCCAAAGCTGCCAACCATTCGCCCGTGATACATTGCCCCATGCGCCTGCGCACAATCTTCGATAAGCTTGAGGCCATGAGTCTGACACACCTCTTTCAGCCCAGTGAGATCGACCGGGTGCCCGTACAAATGGACGGCGATGATGGCCTTTGTGCGTGGGCCGATCAATTTCCGGACCTCCTCAACGGAAATGGTGTAAGTGTTCGGGTCCACATCTGCCAGCACCGGCTCTGCACCGCTCATGCGAATGGCGGCCACCGTAGCAACCGCCGTATGCGATACGGCAATGACCTCATCGCCCCTGCCAAGACCCAACGCCCGCAAGGCCAGATGGATAGCATCGGTACCATTGTTCACACCAACACCGTGGGCCATGCCCACATATTCGGCGAAGGCAGTTTCAAAACGCTCCACCGTGGCCCCGAGCACATAGCTTGGCCCGTTAAGCACCTCGGCTATCGCCCCATCTATCTCGGCCCTCAACGCCAAATAACCAGCGCGTGGGTCAGCGACAGCAAGTATCCGGTCAGACATAGCTGGGTGGAATTGACGGTAAAGGAAAGGAGAAGGTGGGTACATTCAGAAACCACCAAAAGGCGCAGAACGCTCTTGGGCATTTTCCACGATCGAACGCAACCATTCCATCGTTCGTCCGTTGTCACTTAAGCTCGCGGTGTGACAACATCGACTTGCCTTCGTTCGAACTGCTCCATGTTCAGTACCGTTCATGTGTATAGCTAGGCCGATGGATACACGACACCATGTTCGGTTCTGAGCTTGACCCACAGTTAGATCCTTCTTGAAATATACTATCCTTGCCGCGCCTTTTCGACCCACCCGAACTGGAAGACCCGCTCCATGAGACCGCTTTCCGGTGAGACCATACTTGAACGGAGGTGGCTCCTCTTCGTACTCCTGGCTCTATTGGTTCGGGCATTGTATATCACCATTGCCATTGCAGATATCCGTTCAGAAGGAACTCCGGGGCATCTCTCTATCGACGGTGGTGACACTTATGGGTACCTCGCCCCAATAGAGAGTGTTCTGAACGGAGGGGAATATGAACCGGCGTACCGTATGCCTGGCGTGGGAGCACCCTACTGGATCCTCAGACAGTTCTTGGACATTGGCAATGCTCGCGACGTACTCGTAGGTCTGCAATGGCTCCTTTCGGGGTTCAGCGT
>JAEYWT010000282.1 GCA_023428865.1 Bacteroidota bacterium
ACTGCATTCTGCTCGGCGAGCTTCTGCACGGCGGCCACCACATCGGCGGGGTTCTTCAATAGTGCTTCGATGGCCTCGAGCTTCGCGAGCTTCTCGTTGATCATGCGCTCGGCCTCCACGCTGGTGATGGCCTCAATGCGACGGATGCCTGCGGCCAGTGCGCTCTCGCTCACGATGCGGAAAGGTCCGATGACACCGGTGCGCGGCACGTGTGTTCCACCGCAGAGCTCCACGCTCGGGCCGAACTTCACCACGCGCACGTTGTCGCCGTACTTCTCGCCGAAGAGCGCCATGGCGCCCATGGCCTTCGCCTCAGCGATGGGCATGTTGCGCTTGTCCTCGAAGACGATGTCGTCGGTGATCATGGCGTTCACCTCGCTCTCGATGGTGGCCAGCTCCTCAGGCGTCACCTTGGCGAAGTGGCTGATGTCGAAGCGCAGGCGGTCGGGTGCCACGAGTGATCCCTTCTGCTCCACGTGCGTGCCCAAGTGTTTGCGCAGGGCATGGTGAAGCAGGTGCGTGGCCGTGTGGTTGCGCGCGGTGAGAGCGCGGCGTGAACCATCGACCAGCGCGGTCAACGGAACATCCACGTTCTTCGGCAACTCCTTCGTGAAGTGGACGATCAGTTGGTTCTCGCGCTTGGTGTCTATCACTTCGACTTGATCAGCTCCTTGAATCAGCCAGCCTTGGTCGCCGACCTGGCCGCCACCTTCGGCGTAGAACGGTGTGCGGTCGAGCACGAGCTGGAACTGGTCACCGCCCTTGCCGCTGACCTTGCGGTAGCGGAGGATGCGGGCCTCGGTGCTGAGTTCATCGTAGCCGATGAAGGCGGTCTCGCCCTTGCTGAGCTCCACCCAATCACCGGTGGTGACGGCCGTGGCGGCGCGTGAGCGTTCCTTCTGCTTTTGCAGCTCGGCCTCGAAGCCTTTCATGTCCACGTCCATCTTCTGTTCGCGCGCCATGAGCTGCGTAAGGTCGATGGGGAAGCCGTAGGTGTCGAAGAGCTCAAAGGCGCGATCGCCTGCAAGCGTTCCTTTCGACTCGGCAAGGGCTTGCTCCAGGCGCTTGGTGCCTTGCTCCAAGGTGCGTAGGAAGGCTTTCTCCTCTTCGAGCATCACGTTCTTCACGATGTCGTGCTGCTTCTTCAATTCGGGGAATTGACCTCCCATCTGCGCCACCAGCACGGGAACGATCTCGTGCATAAAGGGCGCGTTGAAGCCGAGGAAGCTGTAGCCATAACGCACGGCACGGCGCAGGATGCGTCGGATCACATAGCCCGCTCCGGTATTGCTGGGCAACTGGCCATCAGCAATGGCGAAGCTGATCGCACGCAAGTGGTCGGAGATCACGCGCATGGCCACATCCGTCATCCACTTATCATCATCGCGACTCCGGGTCGAGCCCGGAGTGACAAGGCCGTCGTACGCCTTGCCACAGCGCTTCGCGATGGCCTGGATCAGCGGCTGGAACACGTCGGTATCGTAGTTGCTGCGTTTGCCTTGCAGCACCATGCACAGGCGCTCGAAGCCCATGCCAGTGTCCACGTGCTGCGCAGGCAGCGTTACGAGCGAGCCATCGGCCTTGCGCTCGAACTGCATGAACACGTTGTTCCAGATCTCGATCACTTGTGGGTGGTCGTTGTTCACCAGCTCGCGGCCGGGCTTCTGAGCCTTCTCCTGCGCCGTGCGCACGTCCACGTGGATCTCGGTGCATGGCCCGCACGGACCGGTGTCGCCCATCTCCCAAAAGTTGTCCTTGCGACTGAAGGGCAGGATGCGGTCCTCGGGCAGGTATTGCTTCCACAGCTCGCGCGTTTCTTCATCGGCGGGCAGGCCATCCTTCTCGTCGCCGCCGAAGTAGGTCACATAGAGGTTCGACGTGTCGATCTTGTACTCGTCCACCAGCAGTTCCCACGCCCACTGGATCGCCTCCTTCTTGAAGTAGTCGCCGAAGCTCCAGTTACCGAGCATCTCGAACATGGTATGGTGGTAGGTGTCGATACCCACTTCTTCCAGATCGTTGTGCTTGCCCGATACGCGCAGACACTTCTGCGTGTCGGCGATGCGTTTGTGCTGCGCGGGCCGGTTGCCGAGGAACAAGTCCTTGAACTGGTTCATGCCCGCGTTGGTGAACATGAGGGTGGGATCGTCCTTGATCACCATGGGTGCGCTCGGCACGATCTGGTGGCCGCGTTGGGCGAAATGGTCGAGGAACTTCTGGCGGATCTGCTGGCTGGTGAGCATGGCGGGTATGACCTGTCGGCTTTCGGGCTGCGAAAGTACCGAAGTACCATCGTCCACGTGAGGCCTTGGTTGAATAGCTGGTCCACATCGGCCAACACACTGGCACCTGTTCTCCTGTGACCAGCCATGGGCTGATAAGCCAGCACTTCCGGTTAACTTCGCCCTTCGCCCCTTGGGCAAGCACGATGGCCGAGCAGAAGTACCGCTTCAATCCAAAGACGCTCAATTTCGAGCGGATACGGCTTACGGCTTGGCAAAAGACCAAACGCACCCTGCTGGCCTTGACACCTGGACTACTGGTGGGCGTGCTGGGTATCTTCCTCGTGTATCAGTTCGTGGACAGCCCTAAAGAGGCTTCCCTTCGACGCGAGAACCAGCAACTGCTGCTTCAGTATGAACTGCTGAACAAGCACTTGGGCGAAGTGGAGACGGTGCTGCATGATGTGCGCCGGCGCGATGACAACATCTACCGCGTGATCTTCGAAGCCGATCCCTTGCCTGCGAGCATGCGTATGGCGGGCGCTGGTGGTGTGGACCGCTACAAAGACCTCGGCGGTTTCGGGAGCAGCGAAGTGGTGATCACTACGAAGAAAAGACTCGATGGCTTGGCGCGCCAGCTCGTGGTGCAATCGCGCTCGTTGGATGAAGTGGCCTCACTCGTGCTGCGCAAGAAGGAGATGCTCGCCAGCATTCCGGCCATACAGCCCATCCCGAACGAGGACCTCACCGCCACGGCTGGCGGGTATGGCATGCGGATACACCCTATCCACAAGATCCCGAAGTTCCATGCGGGTATGGACTTCACCGCCAAACAAGGCACACCGATCTACGCAACAGGTGATGGCCGGGTGACCTTCGCTGACTATGCCACCAATGGTTACGGCATGCACGTAGTGGTGGATCACGGCTTCGATTACGAAACGCTCTACGCCCACTTGAGCGAATTGAAGGTTCGCAATGGTCAGCGCGTGAAACGGGGCGATGTGATCGGCCTGGTGGGCAACACCGGACTAAGCGCTGGACCGCACCTGCACTACGAGGTACACAAAGGCGGCCAAGCCGTTGATCCGGCGAACTATTACTTTAACGACCTCTCTCCCGAAGAGTACGCACGCATGTTGGAACTTTCGCGCAACGCCGGACAATCGCTCGACTGAGTACATTCGCGTTCGCTGTAACCGAGGAGAAACGATGCCCTGGAAGGAGAAGACGATCGAAAAGCTCTATTGGTCCATCGGTGAAGTGGCCGAACAACTCGGGGTGAACACCTCGTTGATCCGCTACTGGGAGAAGGAATTCGGCACCCTGAAGCCGAAACGCACCGGCAAAGGCGACCGGCTCTACACCAAGAAGGACATCGAGCAACTGCAGCGGATCCAACATCTGGTGAAGGAAAAGGGGTTCACCCTGCAAGGGGCGCGGGAACAGCTTCGGAAAGCGGATCAGGTGGAAGAGGCCGTGCCACTGGACATCGATGCACTGCGCGATCGGTTGCTGGAGATCCGAACGAAGTTGGTGGCGATCCGCGATCAGTAAGTCCGGTTCAGCAGCGCTTGCCGCCGATAAGGTAATTCTTCACGTAGTCGTCAACTCCGTCCTCCAAGGAGGTGAAGGGTCGATCGTAGCCGATAGCGGTCAACTTGCGCATGTCGGCTTCGGTGAAGTACTGGTACTTGTCCCGAATGTCGGCCGGGGTGTCCACGAAGGCGATGTTCTCGGGCTTTTCGAGTGCCGCGAAGGTGGCTCGCGCCAGATCCAGGAAGGTGCGTGCCTTGCCGCTGCCCAGGTTGTAGAGACCGCTGTTCTGGCGGTGCTCCATCAAGAACATGCATACCTGGCACAGGTCCTTGACGTAAACGAAATCGCGAAGCTGCTCGCCGTCCTTGAAATCGGCGCGGTGACTGCGGAAGAGCTTCATACCGCCTGTGGCCCCGATCTGGTTGAACGCATGGAACACCACGCTCGCCATACGGCCCTTGTGGTACTCGTTCGGGCCGTAAACATTGAAGAACTTCAGGCCTGCCCAGAAGAAAGGTTTATCCGCCTGTGCGAGCGCCCACTTGTCGAAGTCGTTCTTGCTGTCGCCGTATGGGTTCAATGGCTTCAGCTTGTAGGGAAGCGTATCATCCGCATCGCTGTAGCCCAGTTCACCACCACCGTACGTAGCGGCCGAGGAAGCATAGACAAGCGGGATACCATACTTCACACAAGCCTGCCACATCCGCTGGCTGTAGCGCACGTTCAGTTCATCGAAGATCGCCTTGTCGAAGAGCGTGGTATCGGTCTTCGCGCCTAGGTGGAAGATGAACTGTACCAGCTTCTCGTTCTTGTCCAACCACGTGAAGAACTCCCTACGCTCCACCTTGGCGGTAAGCTTCTTCCCTTCCAGGTTGGGGGCTTTGTCCGCACGGGAGAAATCGTCCACGGCTACGATATCCTGCCAACCCGCACGCAACAGTTCCCCGATGAGTGCGCTTCCAATGAATCCTGCCGCGCCGGTTACGATGATCATGCCGCAAAGGTAGGGGCGCGAAATTTCGCGCCCCTACCTTTGCACCCCATGCCTACTGTACATATCACGCGGCGCGAACGTTTCAGCGCGGCGCACAAACTCAGTCGTCCGGATTGGAGCGCTGAGAAGAACTACGCCACCTTCGGGAAGTGCTCCAACCCCAACTGGCACGGGCACAACTACGACCTCTGGGTGACCGTGAAAGGCGAGCCCAGCAGCGAGACCGGTTTTGTGATCGACCTCTCGGACCTGGGCAAGATCATGAAGGCTCGCGTGGTGGATAAACTGGACCACAAGAACATCGACCTCGACGTGGACTTCATGAAAGGTGTCTACAGCAGCACCGAGAACCTCGCCATCGCGATCTGGAAGGAATTGGAAGCGCCGGTGAACGAACTGGGCGGCCGTTTGTTCTGCGTGAAGCTGCAAGAGACCGAGAACAACCACGTGGAATACTATGGCGAGTAAGCGAACGGCAAAGCCCCAAGGCAAAGCGAAAGGCGTCGAGCGTAGCCCACAGGGTGAAGGCTACGAGCGTATCGACCAGTATGATCAGAAACTGGTGCGCCGCATCGGTGATCACTACACGGACATCTTGAGCGCCGTGGGTGAGGACCCCAAGCGCGAAGGGCTCTTGAAAACCCCAGAGCGCGTGGCAAAAGCCTTGCAATACCTCACGCACGGCTATGACCTCGACCCGGCGCAGATCCTGAAAAGCGCCATGTTCACCGAGGACTATAGCCAGATGGTGCTGGTGAAGGACATCGAAGTGTACAGCATGTGTGAGCACCATATGCTCCCCTTCTTCGGAAAGGCGCATGTGGCTTACATCCCCAACGGACGGATCGTAGGGTTGAGCAAAATTCCGCGTGTTGTGGATGCTTTTGCACGTCGCCTGCAGGTGCAGGAACGCCTGACGAACGAGATCCGTGATTGCATCCACGATACGTTGCGCCCGCTGGGTGTGGCCGTGGTGGTCGAGTGCAGCCACCTGTGCATGCAGATGCGCGGGATCCAAAAGCAGAACTCGGTGACCACCACCAGTGCCTTCACTGGCATTTTCCTCAGCGACCAACGTACCCGCGAAGAGTTCATCAAGTTGATCAGTGCGCGATTGCACTAGTCCAATAGAATGCAGGCTGACTCGGATCAGGCTGATCATCGCGGACGGTGGGGCCTTCGCCCTACTTGCGGGTCATCCGAACAGCGACCATCAACGACTTGTTGCGGTCGTCAACGTTCAGCCTTAATCCCGATATTCGTACCGCTTACCCTACACGAAATGGAGAACAACACCTACCAGCAGAACCCAACCTACATCGGCACCGAGGCTGTAAGCAGCGTTCGCACCTTCCTTGCCAGCGTCTTCAGCAACATGGCTCTGGCCCTCGTGCTCAGTGGCGTCATGGCTTGGTGGTTTGGGCATAGCCCCGAGTTGATGGCCAAGCTCTACACCATCGATATGGCCGCAGGCACGGCTAAACTCAACATCCTCGGTTGGGTGGTGATGCTGGCACCTTTAGGACTGGTGTTCGCCATGAGCGGCCTGGTGAACCGCCTGAGCGGAACGGCCTTGCTCATGCTCTTCATTGGCTACTCCATCTTAAGCGGCATCAGCCTCTCGTTCATATTCCTCACCTACACCGAATCGTCCATCGCCCGTGTGTTCTTCATGGCTGCAGGCTTGTTCGCGGTGATGGCGATCGCGGGCTACACCACGAAGACCGACCTCACCAAGCTGGGCAGCATCCTGTTCATCGGGCTCATCGGCATCATCGTGGCCTCGTTGATCAACATGTTCATCGGCAGCAGCACGATGGACTATATCATCTCCATCCTGGGCGTGATCATCTTCACCGGCCTTACCGCTTACGACATGCAGAAGCTGAAGCGTATCGGTGAAACCGTTGCCACCGGCTCTGAAAGTGCGCAGAAGATGGCCTTGATGGGTGCGCTTACCCTCTACCTCGACTTCATCAACCTCTTCCTGATGTTGCTGCGCCTCTTCGGTGGGCGTAGGGATTGATCCTGATCTTGAACGCACCGCAGGTCGACCCGGTGGGTCGACGCTACAGGTGCGGATCTGAACTATTGGTGGTGACCGAATACCCATTCACAGCCTACAACGCATGACCGCCTACGTATTCCCCGGACAAGGCAGCCAGTTCCCCGGCATGGGCAAGGAACTGTACGATGCCGACAACAACGCGCGCATCTGGTTCGAACACGCCAACGACATCCTCGGCTTCAATCTGACGGACATCATGTTCAATGGTTCCGAAGAGGACCTGAAGCAGACCAAGGTGACACAGCCTGCCATCTTCCTGCACAGCGTGGTGAAGGCCAAGGTGATGGGCGATGCGTTCAAGCCTGCGATGGTCGCGGGGCATTCGCTTGGTGAATTCAGCGCCTTGGTGGCCGCCGGTGCCATGGAGTTCAGCGATGGG
>JAEYWT010000360.1 GCA_023428865.1 Bacteroidota bacterium
CATTGGAATACACCAACGGACAATGGCGACTCTACGTTCACGATGCTGAACCGGTGGTCAAGAAGATAGACTTGCCCGAACCAGCCTTGGCCGTAGCTTGAACGAAACTGCTACACCGCCTCCATCCCTTTGCGCAAGTCCTCCACGGTGCGTTCGGGAAGCTTGGTAAGGTCCAATACCATCAACCCATCCAAGGCATCATTGAAGCGTGGATCACGGTTGAAGCCAATGATGCGCGCGTTGAGCAGTAGGTACTTCTTCAACAGCACCGGCATGGACGTTTCGTTGGGATCCACCTCGGCGATCAAGCGGTCCATGCGTTTCAGATCCGCCATGCTTGCTTGCACCAAGGCCTCCCGATCCACCTTGTCCGGCTTGATGCGGAACTTGTTGCGTGGCCTTACCGAAGCCGCCATCTCCTTGTCGTAGTGGTGCTGTTGCACGAACTCCATGATCAAGGAGCGAGAGATACGGCTGTAGGTGCCACTGATGCTGACCGGCCCGATGAGGTATTGGTGGTCGGGGTTGGCCGTGATGTGCAACAACAGCCCACGCCAGAGCATGTACAAGGGCAGGCGTTGCCGCTGGTACTCCAGTGCGATGAAGGACCTTCCCAATTCGAAGCTGCGTCGCAATACGCGGTCCATCGGGCGGTCCATGCGGAAGAGCGTGTAGGTGTAGAACCCACGTTTGCCATACCGTGACATGATGCGTTTGCCATCGCCGATACGGTAGGCGCCCGCCAAACGTTGGCGCTCCCGGTCCCATAGGAAAAGGTGATCGTAGTACAGGTCGAACTCGTCCAGGTCGATGCTCTTGTTGGTGCCTTCGCCCACGATGCGGAAGGTGACCTCACGCAACCGACCGATCTCTCGAAGGATGTTCGGGATCCTGCCCGCCGGTGCCAGGAACAGATCGAACTCCGCCTGGCTGTTGAGCTTGAGGTCGGCGATGGAGGCGATCTCCTTCTCCAGCTTGTCCACAGCGATGGGTTCCACCACTTCCTTGGGACGTTGCGGGAAACGCAAGGGACTGAAGAGCTCGCGCTTCACCTGCACACCGCTGCCAAGCGCATAGGTCTTGGCGCGGAGATAACGGGCCAATTGCTCGGTGGAACTGAATGCTGCGATATCCTTCGGGGGAATGGGCTTGCCGATGCGCATACGCACCGAGCGGCCACGCATGCGCAACATCTCATTGGGCAACGCCAAGGTGCGCAGGTTCGGGTGGATCATGCCCAAGACATGGAACACCAAGCTGTTCGCTCCATCGAACCATACCGGCACCACGGGTGCCTGCACATGTTGCGCCAGCTTGATCACCGGTGTCTTCCAGCGCGGATCGGCAACGGCTTTGATCTCCGTACGCCAACTGCTCACCTCACCCGCCGGGAAAATGGCCAACGCGTTCCCTTCCTTCACGTGGGCCATGGCCTGCCGCATGCCTTGGAAGCTGCTGAGCGAACTGAGCTGCTCGAAAGGGTTGACACCGATGAACCGATCGCGCAGCGGCTCCAGCTGCTGCAGCAGGAAATTCGCCATTACCTTCAGATCGGGTCGCACACCGCCGAGCACATGAACCAAGGCCAGACCATCGATGGCGCCATACGGATGATTGGAAACGAACATGAGCGGACCATCCTTCGGCACGTTCTGAAGATCGGCCGGGTCCACCTCGATCTCCAGCTCCAGGTTCTTGAACACCGCCGCCACGAAGTCGCGGTCATGCAGATCCTCGATGGCATTGTAGAAGCGCTCGAGTTTCTTCAGCCCGCTCACTTCGGTGAGCACACCGATACGGGGATCGCCGGGCCGCATATGGCTGGCCTTGGCCAACTCGGCCGGTTGTACGAGCTTCTTCATGGATCGCCGCACGAATGTACCTACCGTACCGTTCGCAGTGATCAGATATCGAGAATGCCGATGATCCGTTCGTTCATGAGCTCCCCGCCGGGGTAGTTGCGCGTGTAGTCCAGGTTGATCCAACGGCGGCCGTCGGCATCGGTGTGGTGGAACAAGGGCGCATCACCCACTTCCTTGGTGAACAACTGCTTGCGAATAAGGTATCCCGCCCGTTCCATGTCCGCTTCCGAGCCGATGAGAAGTTCAGGGTACACATGCCCTTCGGTTCGTACCAACCGCACTTTACCACCGATGGCTTTGATGCACGCCGCCATCAGCAGGGCATGGTCATAACAATCACCGGCCATCAGATCGAGGCTTTCGGCCGGTGTGGCGAAGTATTCTCCACCCTTCACATCCGATACATAGCGCCATTTCGAGTTGATCTCTTTGAAGATGGAGAACGCCTGGATCATGGTGTGCTCCTCGTTCCCCACTTTAACATCGGTGAAGTTGGCCGTGGCCATGCGCACGGCTTCGCGCCGCACGGATCCATCGGCTTCGCGAAGGATGCTTTGCAACTTTTCCGCATCATGGAAAGGAGCCAACTTACGCGCAGCCAATGGTGCGTTGCTGGAAGTGGCCCGTAAGGCACCGAGCAGATCCGCGTAGTCTTTGTAGAGTTCGCCGAATCCATAGCGGCCCGTAAGGCTGGTGATGGTGATCACGACAAGGCCAGTCATCAGCGCGATATACACCGCCACTTGGAAGCGGCGCACCAACACGATGAAGGCCAGCAGCACACAGGCGAAGGTGAGGAAGTGCTCTACCCGGATGCCATCTCCAATGGGTAAACGCATTTCCGGAATGAAAGGGACCAGGATTATGTACAGCGGAAGCGCGAGCAGTACGGCCACGAGGTAGACGATCACCACATGGGCCATCCGGTCGCCAGACCGTACGACCGGGGTGCCTTTCTCTTGTGGTGCTACTTCCATCGGACTGGATACGTTGGGTTCCGTAACGATGTTGTGGTGCAACATCAACCTGTCGGATACAAAGGTCGGGACGCAAGTTCCTTGCCAGCCTGCTTAACACTCTTTAACGGCAGGACTAAACACAAGAATGAAACGACGAAGTGTCATTTCGCGTAGACAAACGGTTTTCTATCCAAGACTGTTGAAAGACCACCGAACACTCCCATAGCATTTTCCGGTCAGCCGGATAGTTTTGCCCGCCTACGATGAAAAACCTCCTTCGCAACCTGCTCGTGGCAGCCTTCGCCAGTGGCGCCTGCCTCGCACAAGGCCAGCACGATGTGGGCGACATCGGTGGACCGGAAGGCTTGGACATCTACGACGAACTGAACGCCGGGGAAAGCACCGAAGGTGCTGTGGAAATGCCTTCTGTTTGGGATGTGAACGACTCCCTCACCTTCATTCCTGGCTACGACATGTATTGCCATTGGAATACCGATGTGCTCTTCGACCGTTTCAATGCCGCCCAACGCTTCGAACACGATACGCTGAAGTTGATCCTCGGCCAGCACGAGTGCGACCTTAATATGCCGTGCGAAGGCAACCTTACTTCTGGCTACGGTATGCGCCGAGGTCGCATGCATTATGGGGTGGACCTCGATCTGGAGACCGGTGATCCCGTAAAGGCCGCCTTCCCAGGCATGGTGCGCATTTCCAAGTACAACAAGACCTTCGGTCACGTGGTGGTGGTACGCCACTACAACGGACTGGAAACGTTGTATGCGCACCTGAGCAAACGTTCGGTAGAACCTGGCACGTTGGTGGAAGCCGGTGATCTGCTCGGCCTTGGTGGCAATACCGGCCGCAGCTACGGCAGCCACCTACACTTCGAGGTGCGCTTCTTGGATCAGCCCATCGACCCGGCATTGATCTTCGACCTGAGCAGTGGTTCGTTGAAGGCCCTCGAGTTCGACATCCATAAGGGAACTTTCGCTACCATGGCCGCTGCGAAAGTGGCTGCCCAACAGACACAGGGCGCACGCAAGTACCATGTGATCCGGAGTGGCGACACCTTGTATGCCATCTCCCGTCGCTATGGCGTGAAGGTGACGGACCTTTGCCGGATCAACGGCATCAGCGAACGCAGCACCCTTTCCATTGGGCAGCGGGTTCGGTACAACTAAACTCGTCCTTTCTTCTTGAGGCCACAAGGTTCGCGAACACCGCGCCTTGCGTATCGCTCGTCCTGGCCACTGCCTTTACAACCCACCTAGGTTCAACGTTGCAACTTGCGCCTGCCAAGCGTATCCACCATGTCCTGTGCGTGCAGTGGGGAAAGCAGCAACACGCCCCCATCGCGCAAGCGGATCAACAGTAGATCCGCTTTGGCGCTGGGCAATCGATCGATCAAGCGCCGAGCCGCTCCGAAAGTGATCGTGCTGAGGCCGATATCCACCGTGCAGAACTGCAGGATCTCGTCGCGTTGCACCTTGAAGGGGATCGACGGCCGGGTTGCCGCGAATTGGGTGAGGTACGCCCGTGCACCCATGCGGTCGATCAAGCTGGCGTCCCGGATCTCCGAGATCATCAAGGTGCGCTCGGCTTTGGGGGTGCTCATCATCAGGCGTTCCTCATCCACGGCGTAGATCGCTGTCTTTCGCCCATCGCGAAGGGCCGCAAGACCAATACCGATGAGCGACACACACAACAGCAACACCAAGGTGTTGAACTTGCCCGTGGATACACTGGCGATCACTCCCGGAAGGATCAGGAACGGCAAGGCCCACACCATCATCAAGGTGTTGTGCCAAAGGCGCTGTGTGCGGTACCGTTTGCTCCCCATCGGCCGCGAAAGTACCGTTCTGCCACGCGTTCGGTGTAGAATCCTTTCGGATGGATCGAAAAAATGGCAGCCTAGGTGCTGGTGCCGTATCGCGATGTACATCCCATGAAAAAAGGGGCTAGTACGATAGGCCTCTTCGTAGTACCGAAGGCGGGACTTCCCGCGGCCGCTGCCAGCTGCCTCGGGACAGGCTTCTCGTCCCGCCAACAAAAAGAAAAGGAGCGGCTGTTGCCGCTCCTTGAAGGTACCGAAGGCGGGACTCGAACCCGCACAACCTTTCGGTCACACGCCCCTGAAACGTGCGCGTCTACCAATTCCGCCACTTCGGTATGA
>JAEYWT010000004.1 GCA_023428865.1 Bacteroidota bacterium
CATTGGAACACCGCTCTATATTTGTCCCAAGCACCAACAGTCATGAGCGACCATCATTTCGACGGCCATTTTCCGGAAGAAGCTGAACAGAACGAGATCGGCGGCCCTGTGCTCGTGGGTTTGATGACCCTCGCTACGATCGTACTGCTGATCTGGGCACTCGGGTAAGCCGCTTCCTACGCCTCTTTCTTTTGGTCGCCAGCGCGGCCTAGGTACTCGTCTCGGCGTACGAGCATGAACCAATTCTCGCCAAGCTCCAAGTAGCCGTGTTCGAAACAGAACACGTAGTTATTGCCTGCTTTGGTCCGGTGCGTATTGGTGTGGTACATGAAGCTGTACCCTTTCTCCAACAACCTATCCCGATGCACTTTCGTTTTACCATCCGGGCCATTGTTCAGGTCCGCTAGCACACGACGGTTCCGTTTCAAGGCATTCACCACGTTGCGCACGTAGTTGATCGGCGCATTGTTGGCGTGGTAGTGATAGAGATTTCGGCAGGCGTCGGAGCAGAACCGCTTATCGGTGCGGCCCATGATCTTATCACCACATTCCAAACAGACTTTCTCGGCAGCGGCAGGCATAGGCCGAAAGTAAGCGCACTTTTCGGAACGTCTTGTAGAAGAACATCGTCGGTCGGCACGTGTTGTTCCGGCAGTTACCTTGTGTAAGCGACCATGCCGAGTTTATTGTCATTCACCCCGCGCGGCATCCACTGCCCCATCGCCGACGTGTACATCGATCCGTGGCGTGGCGTTGACCGTGCCATCATCACCCATGCCCACAGCGACCATGCCCGTGGGGGCAGCAAGAACTACCTGGCTACACCCATCACCAAAGCCTTGATGCACGCCCGCATCGGCGCCGACCTCAACATCGAAGCCATTGGTTACGGCGAACCGATCACCATTAACGGTGTGCGCTTCAGCCTACACCCTGCTGGTCACATACCCGGTAGCGCCCAGATCCGTGTGGAATACCAAGGCGAAGTGTGGGTGGCCACCGGCGACTACAAGCGCCAGCCGGACGGCATCAGTCCGGCGTTCGAACCCATCCGTTGTAACACACTCATCACCGAATGCACCTTCGGCCTGCCGATATACCGTTGGAAGGAACCGGCGGTGATCTTCAACGAAATGGATGCATGGTGGCGCGGCAATGCTGCGAATGGCGTATGTTCCATCATTAGCGCCTACAGCCTGGGGAAGGCACAACGTGTGATGATGGGCGTTGACCGGAGCATCGGCCCCATCTTGGTGCATGGTGCAGTGGCCAACATGAATACCGTCTTGCAGGAGTGCGGGCTAGCGTTACCACCGTGGGAACTGATCACCACGGACACACCCAAGGAGCGCTTCCGTGATGCGTTGGTCATCACCCCCGGCAGCGCCATTGGAACACCGTGGAGCAACAAGATGAAGCCTTACCGAAGTGCCATGGCCAGCGGCTGGATGCAGTTGCGCGGATGGCGCCGACGGAGCAACATCGACAAAGGCTTCGTGCTCAGCGACCATGCCGACTGGGATGGTTTGCTGCGCACCGTAGCGGAAACCGGCGCCGAGCGCGTGATCGCGACACATGGGTATACGGATCTGTTCGGCCAATATCTGCGAAGTACTGGGTTGGATGCGGCAGCGGAGACGACGGAGTTCGGCACCGATGACAATGTGGATCCACGCACAGATGTTAAGAACAGCACCGGTAGCGTCGACCCACTGGGTCGACCCATGACAACGGGTTCACAACCACCTGAAGCATGAAGCGGGCCGCACGATTTTTCGAAGAATTGGATTCAACCACCAGCACCACCGCCAAAGTGGAGGCACTGGCCACGTATTTCGCCGAGGCGGAAGATGCCGACAAGCTGTGGGTGATCGCATTGCTCAGCGGGCGGCGGCCGAAGCGTCCGGTTACTAGCAGACAACTGCGCCAATGGGCCGCAGAGGTGAGCGGTATCCCCGACTGGTTGTTCGAAGCTAGCTACCACGTGGTGGGCGACTTCGCGGAAACGGTAACGCACATCGCAAAGCTGGAAAGGGCCATCACCAAAAGGCTTTCGGAGTGGGTCCAGTATGTGGAAGACCTAAAGCACCAAGACGAAGCGGAGAAGGCCTTGCGTGTGAAAGCCGCATGGGCCGGGCTGGAGGGCATGGAACTCTTCGTCTTCAACAAGATCATCACCGGAGGGTTCCGGATCGGTGTGAGCCAGAAGATCATGGTGAAAGGCCTAAGCAAGGCCACCGGCATTGAAGAAGATGCCATCGCTCACCGGCTCATGGGCGATTGGACCCCGCACAACAGCACCTTCCACGACCTGCTCTTCGCCGAGAACCAGGCCGACCAAAACTCGCGCCCCTACCCGTTCTACCTGGCCTATGGCATTGAGGGTGATGATGGGCGCGCTGCCGGTGCCAGCCTGGAACAATTGCAGGAGCTCGGCGATCCTGCGGCGTGGCAGGCCGAGCACAAGTGGGATGGTATCCGCGGGCAATTGATCGTGCGTGGTGGTGAACACTTCGTGTGGAGCCGGGGCGAAGAGCTGGTGACCGACAAGTACCCCGAGTTCCAAGCGCTGCGCGAAGTACTACCCGACGGCACCGTGCTAGATGGCGAGATCCTCGCATGGAAGGACGGAGCAGCACTGCCCTTTGCTGAAATGCAGAAACGCATTGGGCGGAAAACCGTGGGTAAGAAGATCCTGAGCGACGTGCCTGTCGTCTTCATGGCCTACGACATCATGGAACACGAAGGCAAGGATATACGCCAAGTGCCCTTACACGAGCGACGGCGGGTATTGGAACAGATCCATCACAACGCTGCACATGGTTCGTTGCTCCTCTCCGCCTTGTTACCGTTCAGTACGTGGGAAGAGATCGTCGCTCATCGCGAACACGCACGCAGCAATAGCATGGAAGGGTTGATGCTGAAGCGCCTCAGCAGCACCTACGAAGTGGGGCGTCGCCGTGGTGATTGGTGGAAATGGAAAGTGGATCCGCTCAGCATCGATG
>JAEYWT010000019.1 GCA_023428865.1 Bacteroidota bacterium
GGCCATGGCACGCGCCTCGGCCACCCCGAAAACAGGCGACAACTCGCTCTTGTACAGGTCGAGCAGGGAACCTACGGTATTGGTGGCGACACGCATGATCGGCGGTGCGCAAAAGTAGCCCGGTAGACCTCGCCGGATGATGCACCTTTGCGCCCCGCAATGAACGGACCCGGCCACGAACCTTGGATGCAACGCTGCCTGGAACTGGCTCAGAAGGCCGTTGGAACCGCTGCGCCTAACCCGTTCGTTGGCGCTGTACTGGTGCAGCAAGGCCATGTATTGGCAGAAGGTTGGCACCAAGTCGCTGGTGGCGCCCATGCAGAAGTAGCTTGTTTGCGCGCCTTTGGCGATGGCCCAATTCCCGCCGATGCAACACTCTACGTGAACCTTGAACCTTGTTCGCATCGCGGGCGCACACCACCATGCGCAGACCTGCTGATCGCACGTGGTGTGAAGCATGTGGTGGTGGGCCAACGTGATCCATTCCCGTTGGTCGCCGGCCGTGGAATACAACGGTTGAAAGATGCCGGCATACGCGTAACAGAAGGTGTGTTGGAGGAAGCGTGCCGGTGGGTGCAGCGTCGGTTCCTGACCTCGGTTGAACAACATCGGCCGTACATCATCCTGAAATGGGCGGTTTCTGCAGATGGCTTCCTGGACCAACATCCGCGAAGTGAACGAGGTGTGCAGCGGATAAGTTCACCCGCAACAGATGTGCTGGTGCATCGTTGGCGTTCAGAAGAACAGGCCATTCTAGTAGGAAGCAGGACCGTGGTGCATGATGACCCCTCCTTGACGGTGCGCCATGTGGATGGTAGACAACCACTGCGGCTGGTGCTGGATCGCCAAGGCCGTACACCCGACAAGAGCAGGTTGTACAACGACGGGCCACCTACGCTGTTGTTCACCGGAAACGAACGACACCTCCCAAACGTGGAGCAGGTCCTGCTAACCAATGATGATGATCCGTTGGTGGTTCTTCTACAGACCTTACATCAGCGTGATTTCCGCTCGGTGCTCGTGGAAGGAGGTGCCGAACTTCTAGCACACTTCATTCAACGTGGGCTGTGGGATGAAGCACGCGTGATCACCGGTACAGCGGAGTTCCACCGCGGAACGAAAGCGCCTACCCTACCTGTTGCGCCCATTCAACGTGTGCGCTCCGGTGTGGATAGCATCGCTTTCCATGTGAAGCACCCAACACCCGCTGCTACATGGGACTGGTGATACTCGCTGCGCTATGCGTCGCAGGTTTCGCCATCCTGTTCCGCTTCTTCGAGCGTTTCCAGGTGCCCTTGGTGCCTGCCATCGCCATCAACTACAACGTGGCTTTCGTCTGCGGCTTGTTGGTGGCTCCACCATGGAAGGCCGAAGGCACCAAGGATCTGTTACTGCCCGCTGCACTGCTGGGCTCCTTCTTCGTGATGCTCTTCTCGCTCCAAGGCATTTCCGCTCAGCGAGCAGGGGCGGCGCGCACCACCATTGCGGGTCGCATGAGCCTGGTGCTCACCATAGCCGGTACGGTATTCTTCTTCCAAGAAACGTTGAGCACCACCGCGTTGATCGCGATCGCGTTGGCGCTGGTCGGCTTGGTGCTTACTTCCATCACTGCCACCGCAGAGCGCACCGAACGCTCGTGGATGCTGCCCTTCCTGATCTTCTTGGGCTGTGGCGCGGCGGATATCGGCATCACCTACATCCAGCGGGTGCTCACCACTTCGGCCAACGCATCTACCTTCCCCACGCTTTGCTTCGGTGCATCAGCGGTGGTGAGTGCGGGCCTTCTCCTCGTACGCGGTGAGCACAACGCGCTACGGCACCTGCGCACTTGGATAGGTGGCGTGGTGCTGGGTGTGGTGAACTACGCCTCGCTGCTCTTTCTGGTGCAAGCGCTGGATGTCGGTAGCCTCGCCGCATCGGTGATCTTCCCCACCATGAACATCTTCGCCATCCTCTTCGCAACGGCTACTGCGCTGCTCTTGTTCCGCGAACGACTCAGCGTGCGCCAATGGGTCGGCATCGTACTCTGTGTCTCCGCGTTGATCCTGATCATGAGCGGCACATGAGCACGGATCGATACCGGACCATCGAGGCCACCAGCGAAGGCATCTATCGCGAACTGGCCAGCAAATTCATCGCTCGCGCCTTTCCGATAGCCGACGAAGCGGAATTCAAGAGCTTGGCAGAAGCCTTCGGTAATGAGCATCCCGCTTCGCGACACGTCTGTTACGCGTGGGTGTTGGGCGAAGAGGGCGACAGGTACCGTGCGAACGATGATGGCGAACCGAGCGCCACTGCCGGACTTCCCATCCTGCGCCGCATCCGTTCACTGGACCTTACCTATTGCGGTGTGGCCGTGGTGCGCTACTTCGGAGGTACCCTGCTGGGCAAATCAGGTTTGATCCATGCCTATGGCGAATCGGCCCGGATAGCGTTGGAGGCGGCACGGATCATCGAGCGCGTTGTTATGGAGCGTGCGTCCATCGTCTGTGGCTATGAACGCTTCGATGCGCTGAAGGCGGACGTGATCGCCCATGAGGGAAACATCGTTGAGAGCAGCTTCACCGCGCAATGCGCCGCCACGATCGAAGTTCCTCAAGGAACCTTGACAAAGCTCTTGCCGAAGTGGGAATTGCTCGGGATCTCTGTCGAGCGTTACTGATCACCAAAGAAGCGGACCAGCTCCGATACCAAAGCATCCGGTGCGCGCCGTGGCCGCATGGTGCTCCGATCCACGAAAACGAGCGTGGTGCTGGCTTCGCAGAGCAACACACCCGCTTCATTGAACAACTCGTAACGGAACTCGATACGCACCGAAGGCAGCGCTGTTATCGTTGTGCGTATGGTGATCAGATCATCATAACGCGCAGGTTGATGATAGGTGGTGTGCAACTCGCGCACCGGCAGCATCACGCCTTCCTCTTCCAAACGGCGATACGGGAAACCCAAGCTGCGCAAGGCTTCCACACGGCCTACCTCGAAGTACTCGGCATGATCGCCGTAGTAGACATAGCCCATCTGATCGGTCTCTCCGTAGCGCACCCTCACGTGGGTCTCGTGGCTGAACATGGCCGGAATATAGGTCAAGTGATGAGTTCCACGACGAGGCTGGGCGTTGATTGCGAACACCGATGAAAGAGCGTAACTTCACATGCTCGAAGTCACGTTCGCACCACATGCCACCGCTCATCACCGACGCGCTCTCATCGTCCCGAAGAACAAGGGCGCACGCGGTAGCTTACGCATTCTTGGTGACAACCGCAAACCCGCGTGGGACAAGGCAGAACAGTGATCGGTCGATCGGTATAAGCCGAAGTGAAATTTTCCTTTCCTGCAAGTATCCACCACTTTTGTTTTTCACTTTCTGTGGTCCATATTTGCCCCCTTGTCGGACGGGTCAGATGCATTACGCGCGAAGCCGCTCGAACAAGCAACAAACGGTACCACCCTCTAACTCTCGAACCCATCCATGAAGAAGGACCACGAGAAGATCTGGGACCGGTGCCTGGAAGTGATCAAGGACAACGTAAGCGAGCAGAGCTTCAAGACCTGGTTCGAACCGATCAAGGCCTTGCGTCTGCAAGACAGCGTACTGACCATCCAGGTGCCATCGCAGTTCTTCTACGAATGGCTGGAGGAGCACTACATCGGCCTCCTCAAGAAGATCATCAAGAAGGAATTGGGTACGGAAGGGCGTCTGGAGTATTCCATCATCATGGAGAACGGCTTCCAGAATGCCAGCCCATACACGGTGAAGATGCCCACGAGTCATGCTCGTGAGGTGAAGAACCCGGCGGTATCACTGCCGATCGATGTGGCCAACAGCCCCATCAAGAACCCGTTCATCATCCCTGGTCTGCGCAAGATCAAGGTGGAGAGCCATCTCAACGCCAACTACTCCTTCGACACCTTCATCGAAGGGGACTGCAACCGATTGGCCCGCAGTGCCGGTTATGCCGTGGCACAAAAACCCGGCGGCACCGCCTTCAATCCGTTGTTGGTCTACGGCGGCGTTGGACTTGGCAAGACGCACTTGGCACATGCCATCGGCATCGAGATCAAAAAGAACAACCCGGACAAGACCATCCTCTACGTTCCGGCCGAGAAGTTCACCCAACAGTTCATCGAAGCGGTGAAGAACAACACCGTGGGCGACTTCACGCAGTTCTACCAGATGATGGATGTGCTCATCATCGACGATGTGCAGTTCCTCGCTGGCAAGGAGAAGACCCAGGATGTGTTCTTCCATGTGTTCAACGCACTGCATCAGAGCGGCAAGCAACTGGTGATCACCAGTGACAAGGCTCCGGTGGAAATGGCCGGTATGGAGCAACGCCTGCTCTCCCGCTTCAAGTGGGGCCTGAGCGCCGACCTGCAAACGCCAGGTCTGGAAACGCGTATCGCGATCCTGGAGAAGAAGATGTATGCCGAGGGCATCGACCTGCCCAAGGAAGTTGTGGAATACCTCGCCTACAGCATCACCACGAATATCCGTGAACTGGAAGGCGCCATGATCAGCTTGATCGCCCAGAGCTCGCTGAACAAGAAGGCCGTAACGCTCGATCTCGCCAAGCAGATGATCGACAAGTTCGTTAAGAACACGGCCCGCGAGGTGAGCATCGACTACATCCAGAAAGTGGTGTGCGATTACTTCGACCTGCCGATCGAGCTGCTGAAGAGCAAGACCCGCAAGCGCGAAGTGGTGCAAGCACGCCAGATCGCCATGTACTTCGCCAAGAAGATGACGAAGAGCTCGCTGGCGAACTTCGGCGCACACTGCGGCGGCAAGGACCACGCGACCGTACTACACGCCTGCCGTACCGTGAACAACCTGCAAGAAACGGACAAGCAGTTCCGCGGCTACCTCGAAGACCTCGAGAAGAAGCTGAGCATCCACTGATCTGAAGTCATCTCCCACTGAAAAGGCCTCCCCGGAACGGAGGCCTTTTCATGTTGTAGCGGTGGTTCGCTCAAAATACCGATCAACCTACAAACGCCAAGGCCTACTTCGCAGCCACCACCACCTTCCCACCCGCCAACCACTTCACACCATCGCGGAGGTGCAGGTAGTACAGGCCAGCAGGCAACCTGCCCACATCCAGCATGCCACGCAGTTCGCTCGTGTTGATGCTCACGCGCTGGTGTAGCACCTCCTTGCCTTGAGCATCCAACAGCATGGCTTGTACGGCACCCTCCAAGGGGTAGCCATCGGGTAGGGTGAGGGTAATACTAACCTGCTCGCGTGCTGGATTGGGGGCCAGCACCAAGGCACTCTGCAAGGCCATCTCATAATCTGCTACACCCACAGTGTGGCAGCCGGGGATAAGGCAGCCGTGTTCATCCAATTTCAGTACCCAAGTATAGCGGCGGTAGGGGAACTCGCCTGTCTCCCCTTGGCGTGCAAGGCCCGTGAAGATGGCGCCACCATCGCTGGTGATGTCCATGCCGTAGGTAGCGGCATTCTCAGCACCATAGCCGCCAAAATACCAATACTTACGGCCGTATAGTGTATCCCCTTCAGCCGTGGTTCGAAAGACCGTTGTCGCCAAGTCCGGGTCTCGAGGTATCTGATAATAACCAGCGGTAATGAATAGATCATCATCAGATCTCCGGCGTACAAGTACGGCTCCACCAAAGCGACCATAGAAGAGGTCTCTGCGCCACAGCTCGGTGCCACTAGGCGAAAAGCAGTATAACGATGCATAGCCATGTTCATCAACACCCGCTGAATCTTGCGGCAACCATGTTCCTGGTATAAGATAGTTGCCACCGGCCATGACCACCGAATGCCCGCTGCCGCCCGTGTAGGACGAATGCCCGCCGATGTATCTGGTCCAAATGGTTCCTCCTTCGCTGTTCACTTTGTTGATCACGGTCTCGTTCACGCCTTGATTGAAGCGTATAGCACCGATCAGGAAGGTGCCATCCTCCAATGGATTGATGGTTTGGTAATGGTTCCAATAACCAGGTGTCATCACCCTCCAGATCTCTTCACCGGTGGGCGATACTTTCAGGAGACATGGACACTCATCCAGTGGTTCTTCCACCAGGGTACACCAACCTGCGAGCAGGTAGTTGCCATCTATGGTCCGGGCGCAGTCGCGCATAGCGATCGAAGGCTCGACCGCGATCAGATGGGTGCTGATCGTATCACCGTTCACATCGAAGTGGTAAAGGAATAAACTGTCCGACTCGCCATTTGCATTGATGAAATGACCAACCGCCGCAGTGAATGTGCCTTCCGGATTTCTCGTGATACAGTCAACGAGGCCGGCATGTAGGTGCCGGTTGGAGTTGAACAAACGTGTCACAAGTTCTTCACCTTGGGGGCTCAACGTGGTTGTATACAACCATGTTCTGTTGTGAACAGGGTTATGCTCGGCACTGAATACTAAATAGCCCTGTTCCGTTTCGAAAACAGACCGGCCGTCACTAGCCGACGTTTCAGGGTGGCTATGGACAATACTGAAGGTGTTCTGGCCAGCGCCTATCACTGACCAGAACACCAACAGCAGAGTGGGGATGTAGCGTCCCATTTGGTCTTGGAAAGTTACGGAGAAGGATCTACCGTTGTTGGATCACCAGTTGCAAAACTTCGTTGGTGCCGTCGGACCTTTGCACTTCGCATAGGTACGTTCCCGATGCCAATCCCGATAGATCCACCGGGAAAACCTGGCCACCCACACCCGTAGTCCGTTCTGCCACCACGCGGCCCATAGCGTCAAGAACCCGGTAGTTCATTGGGGCTTCTTGGGCTTCACCAAAGACGAGGTATGTATGATCATGGCACGGGTTCGGGAAAAACCGAGGTCCCTTCTGTTCAGTAACCTGGTACACCGTGGCTCTTTGCCGAACTATGCGACGCGTTTTGTTCGTATCGGGCAGTGGTATGGCGGGCAGCTCCTTGGTGAGTCCGGCTTGAATGGCCAACGCCCTTGCCATGGGTGCCCCTACCTCCGTACTATCCATCAGGTCCTTCAAGGGTTGTTCTTGTGCCGTACCGGCATATGGCCACGCCGCACCAAGTTGCGTACGGAGGTCCAACAACACGTCCAGGCCTGGCGTGTCTTTAGTGCCTAAGGCATCCAACGAATCAAGCCAATCCCGGGCTATCCGGTCATCGCCGTGGAGAATATGGCCGGTGATCAAGAGATAGTGATCGGCCAAGTCGGGGTGCTGGCCCACGATGCTGGCGAAGGTGCCCCAGCGGTCGGTTTCCGTGCTATCTGTGACCAGTTGGTGCAGAGCGTGGCGCTGGTAGCGGGCTTTCTCCAGACCAACGCTGCTCAGTTCTTCTTTAAGCAATTCCAACACCTCGCCGCTCTGGCTGCTGCCTTCGAGCAGGCTAAGCTGGTATGGGCTGAACCGCTCGGAGAGCTCGGCCGCCCGCTTCACCGCCTTGGAAAGGGGTTTGTTGGCCACTAGTACCTGCACCATGTGCCAGGTATCCATGCCGGTGGGGCGCTGCACCATAGCGGTCATTACCGGATCGGTCACTGGCGAGGCCGAGAGGATGAGGTCGCGCAGAGCAAAGCTGGTGCGCGGTGGATCGTTCTTTCCGATCTCCTTGATCAGGTCCGTCTCCTTCATGCCATTATTCACCGTGCCACGGTATTGTTTCACCGCGCTCTCCATTTGTGCTGCCTTTGTAAGTTGGTTGCTTCACGCACCAAGCGGAACTGTCTTGGAGCGTATCACCAAACGCGATGGGAGATCCTGACCTGTATCCATCTCCCATTGAAAAGGCCTCCTCGGAACGGAGGCCTTTTCATTTTGCCATCTTCGCGGCATGAAGATCCTCTTGGTCTGCCTCGGCAACATCTGTCGCTCGCCCATGGCGGAAGGCATCCTACGCAACATGATCAGTGAGCATGGGCTGGGCTGGCAAACCGATTCCGCTGGCACGGGAAACTACCATGTGGGTGAGCAACCGGATAAACGTGCGATGAAGACCATGCGCGAACGTGGCATCGACATCAGCGACCTGCGTGCGCGGCACCTGCGTGCTTCGGACTTCGAGGAGTTCGATCTGTTGCTCGCCATGGATGCGAACAACCTACAGAACATGCGGCAGGTGGCGCCATCGCGCGAACTGGCGAAGAAGGCTCGACTGATGATGGACTACGCACCGGACCATGCATTGCGCGAAGTTCCCGATCCGTACTTCGGTGGTGAAGAGGGGTTCGTGGAGGTATACGAGATGCTCACCGAAGCCTGTACCAACCTGATCGCCGATGTCCGCCGTGGCTGAATTCGGCAAGCTCCATCTCCTGCCCGTGTGGTTGGGCGATGCTGGTGGTGTGGAACAACTACCACCGGAGAACATCGCCTTGGTAGCGCGGATCGACCTGTACTTCACCGAGCACGAGAAGACCGCGCGCCAGATGCTGCGCCGCATGCTGCCGAGCATCGAGCTGCCGAAACTGGAAATGCACCGTCTGGACAAAGACACCACGCAACAGGAAGCCGACCAGATGATCGCCTTGTTGAGGGGGGGCCGAGATGCAGCCATCGTAAGTGAGGCGGGTATGCCGGGCATCTCGGATCCGGGAGCGTTGTTGGTCGCCGCTGCGCACCGTGCAGGTATCGAAGTGATCCCGCTGATCGGGCCAAGTTCGTTGTTCCTAGCACTGGCAGCCTCTGGGTTGAACGGCCAGTTCTTCAGCTTCCATGGCTACCTGCCGGTGAAACCCGCAGAACGAAAAGCGGCGATAAAGAGGTTGGAAGCCGATGCCCAACGGACGGGTGCTGCGCAGCTCTTCATTGAAACACCTTATCGGAACGACGCCATATTGAAAGACCTGCTCGATCACGCTTCACCCCACACCCTGCTCACCATCGCGATAGACCTAACGCAGCCAGGTGGTAACACGATCACGCGCTCGATCAGTGCTTGGCGTATGGCCATACCAGAACTTGGTAAGCGACCAGCGGTGTTCATCATCGGTACGGCAGCGCGTTAGCGCAACACTGGGTCGGCCTTGCGTGTTACTCGTTGCAAGCGCACCGTGTAAACCACGGGCAGATCACCTTCCAGCACACCGGGGATGCCCTTCGGCCCAAAGGCATAGAGGCTTGGGAGGATGAAGGTGCCCTCCTGCCCTTCGCGTAGCAGATGGATGGCCACATCAAGCCCTTGGATCACCTGATCCTTTTCTCCATAGGTGAAGGTGAATGGCCCACCGTTGCGCTGTGTATCATCGAACAGGATCCCTCCTTCCAAACTCCGGCCTTGGTAGGTGATACTGACCAGATCACCGGCGACCACTGCATTCGTATCCACCGCGGAGCCGCTGATGTGGTAGTACACATCACTGGTGCCCCATCGGTTGAAAGCTGTACGCTCCCGTTCCAAGTACGCTGCGATCAAGCGCAGTTCGTAGCCCAAGGGATCGAATTGCTTCAACCTTTCCGTTTCGGCACGCATCATGGCTGGTGTGCGAAGGCTGCGGAGCGAAAGTTCTCCTTGGACCATCCCGGTATCGGGCAGATCTACTGTGGCATCGCGCACCAATCCTTCCCATGGCCAATTGTTGCTCTGTGCGATCACGCTCATGCTATCACCCACATGTATGCGACGCATTGCCTGCTTCAAGGCACCGCTGCTTATGTCCTTCGCCAGATAGGAACGTTCGGTGCTGTAGATGCCACCGACATCATCGCCGAGCAAACCTAAACGAAGGCGAACCACAACGCTATCGCTATCGCCGGGTACCACTTCTCCATCACCGATCGCGATCAGACGTAGGTATACCTCGTCGCCCACCGCCTTGTATCCTTCATAGGGTGAACGAGCGCAGCCCAGCACGAAGAGCACCAACAGACCAACGAAGATGGACCGCTTCATGGTCTGTTGGAAATGGCCGCTACACCTAACCGATATACGATGGTGCTACGCATGGGGATCTTCTCTTGATCTCCGATGAGGCCATGCGCGCGGTACGATGGAATGATGATCAACGCGCTGTCTCCTACGCTGAGCAACTGTATGGCTTCGTGCAGACCGCTCTCCACCTGATCCATTTCCACCATGAACGATTCCGGCTTACCTGCTGCGGTGCTGTAGGC
>JAEYWT010000025.1 GCA_023428865.1 Bacteroidota bacterium
CATTCACTCTTTGAAGCCGACCATGATGGCAACACAACCAACGTGTACCATGGAACTGGAGCCCTTGTTCGGGACCCAAACGATCACCTTCATCGGCACGGTGGAACCAGCCTTCAGATCGAAATGGTGCTTGGGTTCATCGGCCAGGCTTTCGAAGACCGTCTTGTTGTTCTCGTCCACCAGCTTCCAGTTCACTTCACCGAGGATGGGGTGCGTGCAGACCATGACCCGGTATTCCTGGCCGCTGTAGAAGGTGAGGCTCACTTCGGCTTCTTCACCGGGAGCGAGCTGCGCAGCGTTGAACGATTCGTTGAATTTGTATGGTGCGAGTTCGGGCACGCACTTGTTCTTGGCGAAACTCCGGCACTGCGCACTGGCCGTTACGGCAAAGGCCACAGCGCAGAACAAGCCAGCGGATCTCATGAGACGGGTAGTGTATTCCATGGGTCCGACCTAGTTGATGTAAGAGTTGCGGATGGAGGCGGTCTTCTCGCGGATCTCTTTCAAGAGATCATCGGAAAGTGAAGCTGGTGGCGCATTGCCGGTCACCACGGTGGTTCCGTTCACATCCGAAATGGTCGCACCGGGCTCGGGCGTAGTAGCCTTGGCGAAGAGCTCTTGTAGCGCGGCGAGATCACCTTTCACGCTCTCCAAGCGCGCATCATCGGCTTGGTAGGCCGCAACCAGGCCGACCAGATCGGCGAGGGAGTGCTTTTGTTCTGCGATCCGTTGGCGCAGCTCAGGAGTATCATTCGTACTGGAGACCTGTGTGGCGATGTAGAGACCTTCCACCCAGCCACCAGCGATCATAAGTGCGCTGATATTGTCTCGTCCGTTCTCCTTCAGATATCCATCCACGCTCCAGTACGTCTCACTGATGATGTCCAACAGCGCATCACGATCGTTCATCTTGGATTGCATCAGCTCCAGGGTACTATCACTGAATGCATTGGTCACCCCGAGCCGATCAGCCAGCTTGCGGGAACAGGAGGTGTAGAACATGCTCTCCTGGGTGTGGTTGAACACGCTTGCGTAGCTAAGATCGGCACCGTACACCCCAAGGTTGAGGGCTTGTTGACTGGCAGCCGTGTACTTGTCCACGTTCTTCACATCGTTGAGGATCTTGCTATTGTACTGTGCACCGGCCTTCTTCAGCAGGGCTGCGGTCTCCATCGGTGATGGGATGTTGAAGAAGATCTTCTTGGTCTTGGCGATCCGATCGGCCTTGGCACTATCGGTAGCAGCATCAACGTTCAACTGGTCCTGCGCGGCTGGCTCGCTGCCGCAACCGGCGATCGAGACCGCTACCAGCAGGGTGACAGGCCAAAGGAGTTTACGCATGGTTCGTGGGTTGGGGGGGAGTCGGGTGTAAAGGTCCCATAAAGGTTGTGGCGACTAGTGTGCTTCCAACCAGTTTTTCCCCACGCCCATGTCAACAACCAACGGCACGGCAAGTTCTATGGCGCCCTGCATCCGATCACGCACAAGAACTTTGACGGGTTCCACTTCGTCTCGGTGGACATCGAAAACGAGTTCGTCATGAACCTGAAGGAGCAATCTACTCCGCATGCCATTCTGCTTGATATCGCGGTGGATATCGACCATGGCCACCTTGATGATGTCCGCGGCAGTGCCTTGCATAGGGGCATTGACGGCGATCCTTTCAGCTTGGGCACGCACGGTATTGTTGGCACTGGTGATATCCGGCAGGTACCGTCGCCGTCCCATCAGTGTCTTGATATAGCCGTTGGTGCGACAGAAGCCGATCATCTCATCCATGTAATTGCGCACACCCGGGAACTGGGCGAAATAATCGTCGATGATCTGTTTCGCTTCGGCTCGTGGAATACCGAGGTTCTGCGAAAGGCCGAATGCACCCTGTCCGTAAGCGATACCAAAATTGACGGCTTTGGCCCGGCTCCGTTGCTCACGCGTTACCGCCGCGATGTCCACATTGAAGACCTTCGCTGCAGTTGCTGCATGGATATCCAGTCCGTGCCGGAAGGCTTCCTGCATGTTGTGGTCTCCGCTCATGTGCGCGATGATGCGCAGTTCGATCTGGGAATAATCCGCGCTTAGCAACTCATGGTCGGTATCCCGTGGCACGAAGGCTTTGCGGATCTCGCGGCCTTTCTCTGTTCGTATGGGGATGTTCTGGAGGTTGGGGTCGTTGCTGGCTAGGCGACCGGTGGCTGCGACCGTCTGTAGGTAGCTCGTGTGAACGCGGTGCGTGTGCGGATCGGCGGCTTCCGGAAGGGTATCCACGTAAGTGCCTTTCAGCTTTCGCAAGCTCCGGTAATCGAGGATCAACGGAATGGCCTTATGGGCTTGGCTGAGTTCCTGCAGGATGTCTTCACTGGTCTGGTATTGGCCGGTCTTCGCGGTCTTCTTCACCTTGTCTCCGCCCAGCTTGAGGGTTTCGAAGAGCACGTCGCCCAGTTGTTTCGGGCTGTCGATGTTGAAGTTCACTCCACAGGCTGCATGGATCTCATCCTGCAAACGGATCAGGTCGGCTCCGAGCTCTTCGCTGAATTGTTTCAATGCAGGGATGTCGATACGGATGCCTTCATCTTCCATATCGGCAAGCACCTTCACCAGTGGCATTTCCACATCGCGGAAGAGGGCATCCACTTCATCCGCCTTGAGCAAAGGCTCGAACTTCTCCGAAAGCTGCCAGGTGATATCCGCATCCTCTGCAGCGTATTCTTTGATCACCTCGAGGTCTACCTCGCGCATGCTCCGCTGCACCTTACCCCTACCCTTCTCTCCGATCAAGGTCTCGATACTGATGGGCTTGTACCCCAGATAGGTCTCACTGAGGAAGTCCATTCCGTGCTTCTGCTGATCGGGCTTCAACAGAAAATGTGCGACCATGGTATCGAAAAGCGGCCCCTTCACCTGCACCCCGTAGCGCGCGAGCACACGCAGATCGTACTTCGCGTTCTGGGCTACTTTCCCGATGCTCTCATTCTCCAGGATCGGCTTGAAGATGTCCACGATGCGTTGCGCCTCGACGGGGTCGGCGGGTACGGGAACATAGTGTCCTTCATGGGCCTTCCAGCTGAAGGAAAGGCCTACCAGCTCTGCCGAACGCTCATCGGTACTGGTGGTCTCGGTATCGAAACAGAAGCGCGGTTGTTTCTTCAACTGGGCCGCGAGCATGTACATATCCTCGTTGGTGCGCGTGGCGAAGTAGCGGTGCGGCACCGTATCGGCAGTAGCCAATTCCGTAAATGCAATGTTCCCCTCTTCATCGACCGCTGTACCGAAAAGGTCCACCTGGCCCGGTGCGGATGGTGCACTTCTGCGTGAGCTGGAAGTTCCACGTCCGGCGGCGGCGGTCTCTGCGCCATTCCCACCGGTCTCGGTGCCCAATACGCGGTTCACAAGTGTTTTGAATTCGAGTTCGCTGAACACTTCCAACACCTTCTCCTTATCCGGTGGATCGAGATGAAGGGCCTCGTGATCCAATTCCACGGGAGCATGGATGTTGATGGTCGCCAACGCTTTGCTCAACCGGCCTTGTTCAGCGAATTGGACCACGTTCTCCTTCTGCTTGCCTTTGAGCTGGTCTACGTTCTCGATGACCCCTTCGAGGCTGCCGAACTGCTGCACGAGCTTCATAGCGGTCTTTTCACCGATCCCTGGAATACCCGGGATATTGTCCACCGCATCGCCCATAAGGCCGAGGATATCCATTACCTGTTCGGTGCGCTCCAAGCCCCAACGGTCGCAGATCTCCTTGGGCCCGAGTTTTTCTGGCGCATCGCCCCCACGGCCGGGTTTGTACATGATGATCCGGGCGGTCACCAACTGACCGAAATCCTTGTCTGGGGTCACCATGAAGGTGGTATAGCCTTCACTTTCGGCCTTTTTGGCCAATGTACCGATCACATCATCGGCCTCATAGCCATCGCTTTCGAGAATGGGTATGTTCAGTGCTTCGATGATTCGGCGGATGTACGGGATGTTGCTGCGGATGTCGTCGGGCATTTCCTCCCGGTTCGCTTTGTAATCCAGCAAGGCCTCGTGCCTTTCCGTAGGTGCAGCGGTATCGAACACGACCGCCAAGTGAGTGGGTTTCTCGCGTTTGATGAGATCCAGCAAGGTGGTGGTGAAGCCGAAAGCGGCACTGGTATTGAAGCCCTTGCTGTTCACCCGCGGTGCCCGGATGAAACTGAAGTAGGCGCGATAGATGAGCGCGAAGGCATCGAGCAGGAAAAGGCGGCGATCGTCTACAGGTGCGGACATGGCGGCAAGGTAGCCAGCGGGAACATGAACCGGTGCTCGAATGAGCCCGGTACGCAGGATCGAAGAATAAGGTTGGGTGCCATGGGACGTATCGTTCAGGGTTTCAAGGGATGACGGTGTATAGGTAGGTGCTATGCGTCTGTGCGAACAGCTTGCCCCACCTACATTTGATGAGCCGGCTTCAACGGCCGCCTGAACCCATGACAAAAGCGCTACTCGTTTCACTCCTCTCTTTTCCTTTCGTTCCCCTTACCGCTCAGGATCAATGCGCCACGGCATTACCCATAACAGCGGGCAGTCATGTGGTGAGCGCTGTGAACGGCTCAGAGGCTCCACCGTTCACCTGTGTAAGTGGAGAACCGGCGACTGCAGCGGAGTGGTACGTCTTCACACCGGCGAGCAACCATGGCCTTAGGATCAGTTCGGAGCTACCGATCAACAGCGGCGGCGACACACGGTTCCATGTGTATCGAGGCTCATGCGGCTCCCTCACCTGCGTTGGTGGCGATGATGACGCTGGTGTGATCGGCAACGGTTACCTATCCATAGACAGCTTGAACGTGACCGTGGGCAACACCTACTACATCGTATGGGATAACCGCTGGAGTCCTGCCGGATTCACCTTCGAGATCACGATCATACCCAGTTTCAGCGAACCGCTGGGCTTCACCAGTGCCAGCAATCCCACCCAGGGGTATGTGCTCGCCGTGGTAGACATGAACGATGATCAGTTGGATGACATCGTAACCGTGGACAGCACACGGATCATGATCCATTACCAGCAAGTAGGAGGGCCTTTCCAAGTAACAACCTACACGACCACCGAAGTAGCCAATGAACCGAGTTGGAGCCTTTGTGCCGGAGACCTCAACAACGACGGGCACAACGACCTCGTTTACGGCGGAGGGCAAGGTGTCACGATGATGTTGACCAACAACAACGGGACCGCGTTCACGGAAGTCTCTTATCCGCAATACGTATTCAGCCAACGATCCAACATGATCGACATCAACAACGATGGTCTGTTGGATGCGTTCGTATGCCACGATGTGGACCCGAACGTATTCTACTTGAACAATGGGGATGGAACGCTCACCTACTTCCAAGGCGGTCTTGGCGATGATAGCGACGGCGGCAACTACGGTTCCATCTGGGTCGATTTCGATAACGACCGCGACATGGACCTTTTCATTGCCAAATGTCGTGGTGGGCAATCGCTGGCTGCCATTGACGAACTCCATCGGAACAATGGTGACGGAACCTTCACGGATGTGGCGGAAGAGGTAGGTTTGGCGAACGGCTTCCATCAAAGCTGGTCCTCGGCCTGGGGCGATTTCGATCATGATGGCGACATGGACGTTGTGGTAGGCGCCAGCTCGAGCACCTTCGGAAGCCACAAGGTCTTCCGCAACGACAATGGCATCTTCACCGATGTTACCATGGGTTCTGGACTGGATCTGCACGAGGGCCTTAGCACCGAATGGACCACGCACGACTTCAACAACGATGGACACTTGGACATCCTTGGTGGCGGCGCGCTTTACATCGGCACTGGTGATCTCACCTTCACCTACGCCCTGAACACCGGTAACCATGCCATCGGCGATCTGAACAACGATGGCTACTTGGACATCCTGGGTGGTAGCTCGATACGCTACAACAACGGTGGCGACATGAACTGGCTGCGTGTGCATCCACTGGGAACCGTTAGCAATGGCAACGCTATTGGCGCTCGCATACTGGTTACGACGGCCTTGGGCACCCAGATCCGCGAGATCCGCAGTGGCGATGGTTTCCGGTACATGAGCACCTTGATGGCCCACTTCGGCCTTGGCAACGACAACGAGATCGAAGAAGTGCGTGTGCTCTGGCCTTCTGGCCTCACCTCGGTGATCACCGACGTGGACATCAACAGCACCATCACCATCGTGGAGAACCCCAGCACGGACGTCACGGCCGTAGAGGAGTTGTCGCCGCTCATGATCTACCCGAATCCTGCAACGGATGTTCTGATGTTGAGCATCAATGCGAACGAAGTGGTGGATGTGGTGGTGATCGATGCATTGGGCAAGGTGGTGT
>JAEYWT010000064.1 GCA_023428865.1 Bacteroidota bacterium
GCTGTGAACACCACGACCCCGAGCAGCACTAGGCCTGCGATATTCCAACCGATGAGCAGGTTACGACAAGGAGGTTTACGGCTGACCAGCCAAGCCGTGAGGAAGAGCGCGGAAATGCCCGTGAAATGTCGAAGTTGTGGCCACTTTAGGTCATGCTCCTGGGCACCAGGTGGTGCAGATAAGCATCGTGCAGCACCAATTCCACGGGAAGACGAAGGATGTGCAGTGCTGTAAGAGCGACCATGTTCGTGTTAGAAGCCAGCGCCAGCAACCTGGAATTGCGCTCACAACGGCCAGTCCCAAGACCATCGGCGCCACAAGGGCCAATTGGGGCGGCGGAAAAGCTTCGGTGTCTCGGTAAAACCCAGAATCGATCAACAACCAATGCAAGGCACCAGAACAGCACAGTATCGTCGGTAAAATCCAACCGCGCGAAGCTTTCCAGGCCCACAGCAAGCACCATGCAACACCCAGATAGAAAAGGATGTTGGAGCTAATGCTCACGTTGCATCACAGATTCAGAACGAGTACGTCGCCCCACCCAGCAAAAGCCCACGCTGCACCGGATAACGATACCAGCGCTCGTACTTGCTGGCGCTAAGGTTGCTCATGTCCAAGAACACGCTAAGGCGTTTGGTGTAGCGGTACTCCAAGCCCAAGTGCAGGTCCAGAAAGCCATCAAGATCGCGGGTCACCGGTGGGGTGATCAATAGCGCCGTGGCATCCGCGGGATCGAGGTAGTAACCCGCCTTCCGTGGTCCGAGGAATTGCGCCTCCAACGTTGCGATGAGCTTGCCTTGCATGCTGTAGGTGGCACCTAATGCGAGCTGGTAAGGTGGCAGATTCCATGCTTCGAGTTCGCGCTTGGTCTCGAAGTTGGTCACATCGATACGGCCATGCAGGCGAATGGCATCGTCCGCACGATAGCTCAACTCGCCGCTCATGTTGAACTGCTTCACCCGATCGTACACCACGGCCATTTGATCGCCGAAAGGAGCGTTGGGCGCGCTAACGAACAAGGGTCTGTTCTCCGTGGCGCTCGCACTCAGGCGCACATCAAAGCCTACCCGGCTGCTGAAGCTGCCACGCAGACCGCCATACACATCATAGAGCAAGCTGCTGTTGGCCAGGGCAGGCCGTGCGATCAGCCAAGGGTTCTCGCGCGTGAGGCTGCGGAAGCTGTTCCTTTTCCGTTCGCCTTGGATTCCGATGTACGGCACCAGGATATCGTCGAACAAGCTGTAGCTGGCGTAGGCTTTGGGGAAAAAGTGGAAAGAGGTATTGCCTTGCGCATCGATGTAGATACCGGCACCGATCAGCACCTTGTATTTCTCCCCTTCGCGCGTGATCGATGGCGTGAAACCGACCAGCGTACCATTGGTGCGTGGATCGCCAAGGCTGGTGCTACGTATTTCACCGAAGAGGCCGTTGCGCAATTCGCCCCTGTATGCGTTGTTATCGATCAAGATGCCCAAGCCGAGTCGGTCGCCTTGTTCAGCCTTGCTGAGGTCGGCCGTCAGTCGCATGTTCGTTTCGCGACTTTCGCTCAGGTTGCTGTAAGCATGTACTTCCAAGCCGATGTCGTGCGCGATCAAGGTACTGTCCTTGTACAAGCTGCGGATGCGCGCCGCGAAACCGATATCGTTGTAGAACTGTTTGAGGTCCTCGGGTTCATGCCCGACCAGGTCCTGCACCGTTTGGACGCTATCGTTCACCTCGTAGCCGTAATAGCTTACTCGTCTGCGATCATACATCAATCGGCCGCCTACTTCATGGTTGCGCATGAAGTGGTTGTAGTACGTATCCACATTGTTGAAGCTGTATCGGCTCGGGCCCACATCGTTGATGCCACCGGCGCTGCTCATATGCTTCACGTGCAGGCCCCAGGCGTTCTCGCGCGAGCGGGTCTGATCGTAGTACAGTTCGCCCAGCGGTGTGGTGTACAGGCCGAAGCCAGCCTTCACAAACCCTTTGTAGAGCTTCTGTTGCGACTGCACCACGTTCAACTTGGCGGCGGCCAAGCTGTCCACTTTCGCGGGAATGGTGGCTTTCACCGGAAGCACATCAAAGCTCACCGGTCTATCGGGCAAGATGGTGTCGATGGGTTCTGGTCGCAGGTCTTTCTTCTGCGCATCGGCGATGGTCGGGCTGAAGATGCCCTGGATCACGTATTCGCCACCTTGGCCTTGACCCAGAACAAGCGTAGTGCTGAACCATACGCTCAGCAGGATGGATAGGCGTTTCAGCGCGCTCATTCTTCGTCGGTATTATCGGAACCCGGCATCGGCACGATGAGGTCTTCCTGGCTTGATGGAGTGGTCTGTTGGACTTCGCTGGCGTTGATGGCGGCGAGGCGCTGGCGGGCTTGGGCGACCAGCTCAGCATCGGTGCTATTGTCTATCACGCCCTGCAACGCGGCCTTTGCCTGGAAACGATCATCCAGCTTCACGTACGCATCGGCCAGCAGGATGAAGGCTTTTGCCTTCCAGTAGTCATATGCGGGATACTTCTTCACCAGGTCGAAGACCTCCTTCTCGGTATCGGAGTATTTGTTCTGCAGGTAGCGCACATAGCCCAAGTGGTACTTGGCTTCGGCGCCGTACTTGTTGGTGCTGCTGGTGGTGATGGCCTTGTACTTGGCAAAAGCGCCATCCAGGTCGTTCCGGTCCAACAGGTCCTTGGCAACGGCCAGGTTGGCTTCGGCTTTCAGATCAGCCGTGGCATCGGAGTTCGCGGCCACTTTCGCAGCGGCTTTCGCAGCATCGGCAGATCGACCCAGCTCTTTCAAACAGCGCATTTGCCCCACTTGTGCAGCCAGACGGTTCTGAGGGAAACTCGCCACAGGTTCCAGCTTCACGAAGTGGTCCAAGGCTCCCTCCCAACGTTTGTCGCGGTAGAGGATGTCGCTTGCGCCGAACAATGCGCTCTCCATGAACTGCGAAGCTTCTGCACGTATGGTGGCCTCCAGGTCGGGTAGAGCTTGTTCGGATTTCCCCTCGCGGTAGAGACAATCACCTCGATAGAACTGCGCATTCACCGCGAACGCACCGCGCGGATACTTGTTCAGGTAATCGCCGAACGCGCCGATGGCTTGGGTACACTTACCATCCAAGTACAATACTTCGGCGCTGCGATAGTACTTCTCGTCCAGATCCAAGGTGCTGGGATCAACGAAGCTCAACGTGCGCACATAGGTCTCGTATTCGGCTACGCGGCCTTGTTCGATGTAGATATTCTCCAATGCAGCCAAGGCATCGCGTGATCCATCCACAGTAGGGTATTTGGCGACCACGGCCTTCAATTGATCGATCGCCTGGCTTGTGTTGCCGTTGCGCTTCTGGATCTCCGCAGCCTGGAGCATGCTCTTGCGCACATGCGGACTGTTCGCATGTTGATTGATCACCTGATCGAAGTACACGAGTGCGGCATCATCGTTGTCCAGCGCCACGTAGGTCTCGCCCAATTGGAACTTGGCATCCGCCGCGTAGCGCGAATCGGGCTGCGCGCTCAGCAGGTTCTTCAGGGTGGCGATCTTCTCATTGAACTGGCGGTCCAAGCCTTGGCACACACCCTTCTGGTATTGTGCATAGTCCCGATCATCGGTGCCTGCCTTCACCGCATCGTCGTACCACTTCACAGCCTGTGCGTTCTCCTTGGTCACGAAGTAGCAATCGCCGATGCGCACCATGGCATCGGTGCGCTGCGTTGTGGCACGCTTCTCTGCGGTCACATAGCGCCGGAAGGCGGTGGCCGCTTCACCATATTGCTTCATCTTGAAGAAGGTGTACCCCATGCCATAGCCCGCCTGCTCGTAGAGGTCGGTGGCATAAGCTCCCGGCGAGTTGCGCAGATCATCGTACTTGCGCAGCGCCGCTGGGTAGTCGCCTTGGCCGTAGTACGACTCGGCCATCCAGAAGTGGGCCTTGGCGTTCACCCCTTGGTTCACCGGGTACTTCAGCGCTTTCTCGAAGAAGAGGGCGGCATCCTTGTACATGCGCCCTTCGTAAAGTTCAACCCCACGATCGAAGGCGAGTTTCTGGTAGGCTTCCTTCAGGCGAAGGTCCTTCTCCTTGATCTCGTCCAACGACGCCAGCGCCGCCTCGTAGTTCTTGGTCTTCAAGTAGACGTTAAGTAGGAACTCGTAGGCTTCGTTGCGCCGTGGCGTGTTCGGATAGGTCTTCAGGTAGTTCTGCAAGGCATTGATCGCCTCGTGATAGGGATCAAGGCTTAGGTCGTAGGCGAGCTTGGCATAGTTGAAGAGTGCATCTTCAGTCACTTTCTGGTCTTTGCCGATGTCGTACGCCTTCTTGAACGCCGTACGGGCGTAGTTCTTTTCGTTCAGTTTCAGATAGCAATCGGCCATGTGGTAGGTGGCCAGTTGGGCAAGACTGTCATTGGTGTTGGCTACCAGGTTGAATTGTTCCAATGCCTTCTTGCAGTCGCCCGCCTTCATATAGGTGAAGCCGAGGATATACCGGTCCTCCCGTGCCCCCCCCACCCGTTGGGCGCTCATTTCGAGGAAGGGCAATGCCTCGTTGTACTTACCCGTTCGGTAATTGGCTTCACCGGCAAGTCGATTGATCTCCGTGGCCCGTTTCACATCGTCCCCTCCGCCAAGTAGCGGCTCCACATACGTGTTCAGCTCGTCGTATTTGCCTTGCAGGAAGAGGATCTCGGCGATGTAGATGGGCACTACCTTCCCGAAGTTCTCATCGCTCTGCAACTTGCGGAAACCGGTGAGTGCCGTTTCGTAGTTGCCACGCTCGTAGTTGATATGCGAGGCGTAGTAGTTGGCAGGTACGGCATAGGAACCAGAACCTTGCTGCACCTCGGCGAATTCAACCAAGGCCTTGTCCGCCTGTTCGGTCTGGAAGAAGGCGTAGCCGCGCTTGAACCGATATTCCTCCAGTTCCGATGGTGTTAGGGCGAAACGATCCACCTTTTCACTCCATTGTAGCGACTCTTTCCACTTCTTCTGGGCGAAGGTGTGTTTGAAGAGTTCCAGTTTCACCGTGCCGACGTGCAGGTCATCGGGGTGGTCTTGCATGAAGGTGTGCAACCGGTATCCAGCATCATTGTGGAAGAGCCGAACGGCACAAATGGCGCTGTAGAACTCGGCTTCCACGCGATCGGGGTCATGCTCATCGCCGATACGTTCCACCACCCGCTCGAACTCGTACTGGGCGGCGCCATACTTGGCTTTGTCATACAATCCAAGGGCATGCGCCAGGTCGGCATCGCGGTGCTCGTAGTGCTCCGGGCGTTGGGCACGGGCACTACCTACCAGTAGCAGTGTGGCCGCGAGCATCGGCACCCGCCAACGGGCTGGAAGAAAGGTGTTCATCTGGCGATCAAAGTTCTTGGGGTGGCCAGCGGCGATCGGCGGCATTCCGGGGCACTTATCCACGCGCGCGTGTTCACGTAATAGGAGGTGACTGGTCGGGGTAACGTGAAGTAGAACGGCAACCTTCGTTCCAAAATTTTGACCTTTGCGACCAATTCGCTGATCAGCCAATGCGTCAATTAGCTGATGAATGCAAAACACATTTGGTGAGTCACTAGGCCATGGCCATCAGCTAATCCTCTTCCTCATCAGCAAATCAGCTAATCCCAACGATGAGCGACAGTCCCATCATCCTGCTCCACGGTGTGCGCATCTTCCAGCGCGAGAACCTCATCCTCAACAACGTGGACTTCTCCGTATACAAGGGCGAATTCCTGTACCTGATCGGCCGCACGGGCAGTGGTAAAAGCAGCTTGATGCGAACGCTCTATGGCGACCTGCCTTTGGTGGAAGGCGAAGGGCATGTGTGCGGTTTCGACCTCCGCAAGCTGAAGCGGTCACAAGTGCCCTATCTCCGCCGGAAGATCGGCATCGTGTTCCAGGACTTCCAGCTCTTAACGGACCGTAGCGTGAACGAGAACCTCGTTTTCGTGCTGAAGGCCACCGGTTGGAGTGATGCCAAACGCATGGACGAGCGCGTGCAACAGGTCTTGGAAAAGGTGGGCCTTTCCACCAAAGGGTATAAAATGCCTCACGAGCTGAGCGGTGGCGAACAACAACGCGTGAGCATCGCCCGTGCCCTGCTGAACGACCCCGAACTGATCCTCGCCGACGAACCCACCGGCAACCTGGACCCTGAGACCACCGGTGAGATCCTGGACCTGCTCTTCGAGATCAGCCGCAGCGGCCGCAGCGTGATCATGGCCACGCACGACTACACGCACATGAAGAAATTCAACACGCGAGTGGTGCGGTGCGAAGATTCGAAGTTGTTGGAGTTGAGTGCGGCGGCGAACGTCTAGTGCAAGTGGCTAGTCCTTAGTAGCGAGTCCTGCCGTGCCTCGACGAGCTCAGCATGACAGCAGCACTCGCTACTCGCTACTCCGAACTCAGGACAATAGCCTCAAGATCCGCTCCGCGTTCCGCCTATTGCTGAACCGCTCTTCCAGCACTTCTACCCGTTTCTCGATCGCCTGGCCGTTCGCCGGTGAGCCCATGCAGGCTAGTATGCTCGTGTGCATGGCTTCAGCGCTGTCGTGAACGTGGCAGAGTTCGGCCAAGCCAGTGCCTTCCACCATGGGCGTATTGCACACCACGTGGCGCCCGGTGTAGAGGCAGAGCAGCAGCTTCAGTTTAATGCCCGTTGCTTGGAAAGTGGGTAACACATTCACTTGAGCAGTACGCACGAGGCGATGGATCTCGGCGGTATCCACGTTCTCTCGTAGCTCCACATTCGGCGCCTTCGCCACGGCATGTTTCAGCTCGCTGCTCGCATTGCTTCCAGCGATCACCAGTTTCACTGGTGATCCATGGAACACCTTTTGCACGAGGAACAGTGCCGCTTGATCGTTCTCGGCCACTCCCAACGCTCCGTGGTAGAAGGCGAAGTCACCGAGGCCATCCATCACATCGACCTTATCGCAGGCATGAAATGCCGGAATGTGCGACACGTTCTTGAAATGCCCGGCGAAATAGGCTTGGTCCTTCGGGCTGATGGCGAGCACCTGATCGGCTTCGCTCAGCACCGGCTCAAAGCGCAGCAGTTTACGGGCTTCGTTGAGGAAATAGGTACGGCGGAACGCATTGCCTTCTGCCTTGGCTAGTGCCGTGTAGTAGTCGTGCTCCACATTGTGCGTACGTACCAAGCGCTTGCGGCCATGCAAGCGCGGATCACCTAGGCTATAGCAGGTATGTAAGCCTTCGAAAAGGATGGGATGATCATCCTTTAGCAAACGGTCCATCAACTGATCGCTGCGACGGCTCACCACCACATACGGCAACGAGTTCAGCAATTGGAGTTTGCCTGTGTGGCGCGGATAATAGTGTACCGAAGCACAGAACCGCTCCAGGTCCTTGGAACGTCCACGGCCATACTCGAAACAATGTAGATGCACCTTTGCTCCAACCTCGGCCAAGGCCCGCACCTTGTAGTACACGTCGATCACACCACCATAATCCGGCGGGGCAGGCACATCGAAACTGATGATATGCAGATGTTGCTCAGGCAATTCGTTGGAAGACGGCCTTGAGCGCGTCCTGCTCGCGGGAACCGTCCAGCGAAGCGGCCGCGAAAATAGCATTCTGCCGGAGGGCTTCCCGGCGCGCGGAATCGGCCTGTAGTCCTCGCACCGTCGCAGCGATGACCCCCGGAGTAGGTGCCACCACCACCACACCTGCGTCGAATCTGCGAACGATACCGGCCACCTCTGGCAGATCGGTGACCAGCACGGGAATGGAGGCACGGAAATAATCGAACAGCTTGTTGGGCAGACTGAAACGGTAGTTCAGGTTGGTGTCCTTATCCAAGGAAAGTCCCAGATCGGCATTTCGGGTGTACTGCATCATGCGCTCATAAGGCATCCGAGGAAGCAGATCTACTCGGTCGCCGAGATCCATATCGCGCACCATGCGTTCCAACACGGGCCAGGCATCGCCGCCACCGATCAACAGCAGCTTACAATCCGGCAAATCGCGCATGGCTTCCACCGCTTCTTCACCTCCACGCTGCACGTTGATGCCACTCCCTTGTAGCACGAGAATAAAACGGTCCGTCGGAAGTCCGAGTTCCGCACGCGTTGGCAAAGACCCGAGTTCGCGAGGCATGGGGATGTTTCGCACCACGGCCAGCTCCTTTCCATAGCGATCGCGATAGGCCTGTGCGATACTATCATTCACCGTAACGACATGTTCCAACTTCGGGAAGATCCAACGTTCGATCGCCAACCAAACACGACGCACAGCGGGGCGATGCACCAGTTCGGGCACCTCGGTGAAATACTCGTGGCTATCGTAAACGAGCTGTTTCCCGCGAAGGCTGGCCGCAACGAAAGACGCAAGCAAAGTGTCCAGGTCGTTGGCTACGACCAAGCTGAACCGCGAGAACAGCAGCAGGAAGAACAACCGTACGTTGTACTCGGCATAGAACAAGGCTCCCTTGCGGAATAGCAAGCCCATACGTCTCGTGGCATACGGCCGTTCCAACGGTAGCGAACCAGGCAGCTGCCTGCCCACCAACAGCACCTCGTAACCCAATTCAGCCAATACCGTGCAGGTCCTGTGCACACGGTTGTCGGTGCTCAGATCGTTCGTTACGGCTACAATGGCGCGTGGCATGGCTGTTACCGGACCGCTGTGAACAAGCCGTCCGATGGCCGCCGAAAGTAACGGCTATGGGCCGAGTAAACTTGCGCCATCGTCTGGCGCTTCGGCACCAGACACACCATGGCCATGCAACAGCACGCAGACCTAAAGCCGTACAACACCTTCGGCATTACCGTTAAAGCCGACCGACTGGCCCGCTTCAGCACGGTGGCAGAACTGCGTACGCTCCTTGCGACTCCTGAAGTGAAGAGCGCTCCGCTTCTCATCCTCGGTGGTGGCAGCAACATCCTTTTCACGCAGGACTTCCACGGCACGGTGCTGCTGAACGAAATGCCGGGTATCGCCGTGGTGCAGGAGAACGAGGACCATGTCTGGGTGAAGGCCGGCGCCGGTGTGGTGTGGCACGAATTCGTTCAACAGTGCGTGGATCAAGGCTGGGGCGGCGTGGAGAACCTCTCGTTGATCCCCGGCAAAGTGGGCGCTGCCCCCATGCAGAACATCGGTGCCTATGGGGTGGAGATCAAAGACACCTTCAGTTCATTGGAGGCTATGCGCGTTGCGGATGGAGAGGTGGTCACCTTCGACAAGGCCAGGTGCGCATTCGGCTACCGCGAGAGTTTCTTCAAACGTGAAGGCAAAGGGCAGTATGTCATTCTCTCGGTCACCTTCCGGCTGAACAAGAAGCCCGTGCTGAATACGAGCTACGGCAACATCAAGCAGGAACTGGACAGCATGGGTATCGCTCAGCCCACCCTTCGCGATGTGAGCAACGCCGTTATCGCCATCCGCCGGAGCAAATTGCCCGACCCGGCTGTGCTCGGCAACGCGGGCAGCTTCTTCAAGAATCCCGTGGTACCGGTCGCGCTGGCCGAAAGGATCAAAGCCGAACATGGCGACCTCGTCACCTACCCTGCTGGCGATGGTCTAGTGAAGGTCGCCGCTGGCTGGCTCATAGAACGGGCCGGTCTCAAAGGCTACTCTTTGGGCACCCACGCTGTACACGACCGCCAAGCCTTGGTGCTAGTGAATCGCGGAGGCGCCACCGGCCATGAACTTTATGCCTTGAGCGAGCATGTGCTGCGAACGGTGAAAGCCCGTTTCGGCGTTGACCTGGAACGCGAGGTGAATATCCTGTGACCGTCTCAAGATCCTAAGGATGCGCCGGATCTGCTACGGCAGGTCATCGTGTCAGGACCAGAAATCCCGAACTTCGGATCATGCTTAGCGAGTCTAGGTCCACAGCCGTGGCATTGATCGCCATGGTTTTAACCATCGTTGGCTGCCGAAAGGATCCCGGCCTCGAACAACCTGGAACGTCCATCTTCATCCCATCACTTCCTTCCTGGTTACAGGACAGTGCCGGTTATCGGTGGATCACACCGGCAGACAACCCCAGCACAAACGAGGGTGTGGCACTAGGGCGCAGGCTTTTCTACGAGAAAGCCTTGTCCAACGACTTCTCCATGTCGTGCGCGACCTGCCATCGCCAGGAAGATGCGTTCAGTGATCGGCGAACCTTCTCGGTGGGCACCAATGGCACCTTGGGCAGACGGCAAGCCATGGCCATCGTGAACCTGGCCTGGGATGGCTCGTTCTTTTGGGATGGACGAAGCTCATCGTTGGAAGCACAAGCCTTCAAACCCGTTGTGGACCATGCCGAAATGCGCAACGCTTGGCCCACGGTCGTGTCGCGCCTTCAAGCCGACCCAACCTATCCGCGCCAGTTCGAACGGGCCTTCGGAACCAGCTTGATCGATAGCGTGAACGTTGTGCGTGCGATCGCCCAATTCGAGCGAAGCCTGATCTCACTCGGATCGCGGTTCGACCGTTTCCGATACCTCGGCGAAACCACTGCACTTTCCGAGCCGGAACAACGGGGCATGCTGCTCTTCATGCGCGGGGCACACTGTGTGGACTGCCACCACGAACCCATGATGGCCGACCATAGTCTGCGCAACAACGGCCTGGATCTCACCTTCACTGATCAAGGCGCGGCTGAAGCAACGGGCAACCCCGCTCATGCAGGCCGTTTCAAAGTGCCAACACTGCGTAACATCGAATTCAGTGCGCCATACATGCACGATGGGCGGTTCAACACCTTGGAAGAAGTGGTCGATTTCTATGCCGACGATGTGCAACTCAACAGCCCAGGGCTTGACAACCACATGTTGCCATGGATCGCAGGCCAAGTGCAATTATCCGCCGAAGACCGCTCGGACCTGGTGGCGTTCTTGAAAGCCCTTTCCGACAGCGACTTCTTGACGAACCCTGCCTTCAGCGACCCGGATCGGTAGTGGGTAGCCGCAGGGTGAATGTGTCAGTGTGTGTTGCGATCGTGATCGCCTTGGTCGGCGCATGTCGGTCTACGAGGTCAACACCCCGAACAGCATTCGCACCAACACCATTCCAATTCATCTACCCGGCATGGGCGGCGGATTCATCACATCAACCCATCTGGCCTTACGACAACCCCGCCACCATAGAAGGCATCGCGCTAGGTCGGCGCTTGTTCTACGAGACCGCGCTGTCTCGCGACAACGACATCTCCTGCGGCTCCTGCCACATCCAGCAACATGCGTTCAGTGATCCCCGGCGATTCTCCATCGGTATGGATGGCAAACAGGGCACCCGCAACTCCATGGCCTTGCAGAACCTGGCGTGGAACCACTTCTTCTTCTGGGATGCCCGTGGGATAACGTTGGAACTTCAAGCCTTTGAACCCATCCGCGATCACCGCGAACTGTTCAACTCCTGGCCCGAGATCATCCAGCGTTTGAAAGAACGGCCGGGATACGATGAACTTTTCCAACGCGCCGTCGGAACCATGGAAGTGGACAGCCTGCACATCGTTTTGGCGTTGGCGCAGTTCGAGCGCACCTTGCTCTCTTTCAACAGCCCGTTCGATCGCTTCCACTACGGCTGCGATAGCACGGCATTGACCACTGCACAACAGCGTGGCATTGACCTTTTCTTCGGCCGCGCACATTGCGCCGATTGCCACGAGCTACCCTTGTTCCAAGATCATGGCGTGATCAACATCGGCTTGGATAGTGTCATTACCGACCCTGGGCTGGGTGGTGTCTCGGGCAAAGGCTGGCACATGGGGCGTTTCAAAACGCCTTCGCTTCGGAACTGTGCAGTAAGCGCACCATACATGCACGATGGTCGGTTCAACACACTGCGCGAAGTGGTCGATTTCTATGCCGATGAGGTTCACTTGAACACACCCAACTTCGATGATCACATGTTCGCCTGGAAGCTCGGTGTCG
>JAEYWT010000084.1 GCA_023428865.1 Bacteroidota bacterium
CACCCTCTGTGGCGACACGCTCGATGAAACCACCACGCACTACGATGTCGGCATTGAAGGTTCGGCCTTCGTTCACCACCAACGCATCGCGGATCAACAGGTCGTTCATGGTCGTTGGATACGGGCGCGCATCTGCAGCACACCAATGATGGCTTCCTTGAAGATGCCGGAGTTCATCTTGCTCTTTCCTTTCAAGCGATCCACAAAGGTGATCGGCACCTCGGCGATACGGAAACCGTGCAGGTGAACGCGGTACTTCATCTCGATCTGGAAGGCGTACCCTATGAACTTCACTTCATCTAAAGGAAGAGCTTCGAGCACATGCCGGCGGTAGCATACAAAACCCGCTGTGGTATCACGCACCCCAAGCCAAAGGATGGCACGAACATAAAGCGAGGCACAATAGCTCAGCATGACGCGGTCCCAGGACCAATCCTTCACCTGTCCACCTTTCACATAGCGTGAGCCTACGCTCATATCCGCACCGCCTTGAGCGCATGCCTCGTACAAGCGAAGTAGATCATTCGGGTTGTGGGAGAAGTCGGCATCCATCTCGAAAATGAAGTCATACCCTGTGTTGATCGCCCACTTGAACCCTGCTATATAGGCCGTGCCCAAACCGAGTTTTCCTGCACGCTCGATCAAATGGATCCGTCCTGGGAGCCGGTCCATCATCCCCTTCACGATAGTTGCGGTACCATCGGGCGAACCATCATCCACCACGAGCACATCGAATTCCGGAGCAAGTCGCAGCACATGCTCCAACATCTCCTGGATGTTCTCCTTCTCGTTGTAGGTCGGTATGATGACGAGGCGTTCGTTCACGGGTTCCGGAATGCGGTCGGCAAAGATAGACCGCGCGTTCCGCCCCGATCAGCGCACCAACGTGACGTGGCCCACCCGTTCGATCCGGTTGGTAGTGATCCGGTCCTTCACCACGAGCTTCCATACATAAACACCGATGGGCACTTCTGTACCGTTGGCGAAGAGGCCATTCCATCCATGGTCTGGGTCGGAGGTCTCGAACAGAGGTTGTCCCCAGCGGTCGAAGATGTAGAAGCGGTATGACGTGGGGTCGATCCCGAGCATCACTGGTTTGAAGATGTCGTTCGGTCCACTGTCATCTGGAGTGAAGGCGTTGGGCACGTGAACGAGCAAGCCATCCTCAACGGTGATCACCCTGCAAATGGAATCGCGACAGACTTCCGATGCGAAGGCGGTAAGGCAAACCGTATAGTCGGCTCCCTCACCCAGTGGGAAGGTGAAGGCAGGATGCACTTGCGTGGTGGTGGCCAGTCCTGCGATATCCCAGACATATCCGATCGCATCCTGCGAAAGGTTGTTGAACAGGACATCCGGGGCGAGAGTATTCACAAGTTCCGGCACATGGGTGAACGCTGCTGTGGGTTGATCGTACACGGTGAAGAGGTCGGCCACGGTCAGCGTATCCATGCCGCAGCCGTTGCCTGCATCAACGATCAAGGTAGCGCCGTATGTACCTCCATCCGTGATGGTACGCGTGACCGGCTCACAATCATTGACCACTTCACCATTCCAGAGCAACCAAGAACAAGAAACCCCGCCTTGGAATGTATTGGTCAGCGTTACCGTAACCGGAGTGCAAGCACCTGCCCCATCCACGGAGAACTCCGCAACCGGCACGGGCACCACATCCACCAGCACCGCAGCACTAACGGCTGGGCACGGCGCAGGCGCATTCACCGTATAGGTATAGGTACCGGGTCCGGTCTCTCCCGGAATGAAGACACCATTGAAAGCGGTGCCATCTGGCATGGTCCAAACACCATTCAGGTCCGGCGTTCCGCCAAGTGAAGCTTGTAGATCAACCTCATCGTTGCTGTTCTCGCAAATGACGATCGCACCGTTGCTTCCTGCGTTCGCTGCTTCACTGATGGTGATGGTCAACTCTGCAACATCATCTACACAAGGCGCAAGGGCTTCCACCGTGTAGGTATACACACCCGCTGCACCGCTTCCAGGGATGAATGCGGCGGGTACGACATCACCTGAAGGCCCGCGCCAGATGCCGTTGCCTTGTGGTGACCCTGAGAGGAGTTCCGTCATTACGAATGCGCCGCCAGAAGAACATTGCACCGTACTGGCATCCCCACCGGCGTTGGGCACCGGTGCGATGAGCACGGTGGCATTCGCTGTGGCGTTCACGCATGGAGAGTTGCCTGTTACGGTGTAGGTGTAGATACCAGAAACGTCTACGGCAGGGTCTACCACGGTCGCATGTGGCATTCCATCGGGCGCGGTCCAAACACCGCCAGCATCCAGCGTACCTGTAAGCGCATCGAACAACGACACTGGAACACCGGCTGCACAAAGCGCAAGGTTACCGCTGATGCCTGCCATGGGCGCCACGTTCACGGTGATCGTAAGCGTTGCTGCATCGGAAGGGCAATTCCCAGAAGCTGCCACGGTGTAAGTGAAGATGTTACTCGCCGCAGTGGCTGGATCGAACGTAGCCCCTACAGTCGTCCCATCCGGATCGGTCCATGTGCCGGTGGCATCCGGAGCGCCGCCGAGCTGGGCAAGTAGGTTGACCACTCCACTGGTAGAACACAGGGCGATGTTCGCATCCTCGCCAGCGTTCGGGCCTTGTTCTACGGTCACTTGGATCGTGGCGGCATCGGCAGGGCAGGCCGTTGCCGGGAAGGAATACGTATAAGCCCCACTGCCATCCGTATTGGGATCGAACGAGCCGGAGAAGGCTCCACCAGGGCCGGTCCAGCTTCCACCGGCATCAGCATTGGCTCCGAGCAGGGCGAATAGGTTCTGCGGTCCCGCCCCTGCACAAACCTGCAGCGTTCCATCATCACCAGCTTCCTGTAGCACATCCACAGAGACCACGACTGTTGCGGACACACTCACACATGGTGCGATAGCATTGATGCTGTAAGTGTAGGTACCGGCAAGCATGGAAGCTGGGACGAACATGTTTCCTAATACCGCACTCGGTCCGCCCCAGGTCCCACCGGCATCTGGCGTTCCACCAAGCTGCGCGAAGAGATCGATGGAAGCACCGTTGTCGCACACCGTGATGGCGCCATCCACACCTGCATCAGGTGAACCTGTTTCTGTAACAGATACTGTAGCTGTGGCATTCGCGCATGGTGCAACACCGAGCACCGTGTAGGTGTACGTGCCAGCGACCATCGTAGCCGGATCGTAGTTGCCTCCCACCACCGCACTTGGTCCGCTCCAGGCGCCGCCTGCTGCTGGTGTGCCACCAAGGCTGCTGATCAAGGCTACCGATGCTCCCGTTTCGCAGATGGTGAGTGTTCCGTTGGTGCCAGCGTTCGGCGAAGCGTTCTCCGTTACCGTTACCGTTGCCAGATCAGACAAGCACGGTGCAGTTGCCGTGAGCGTATACGTGTACACACCCGGCAACATCGTAGAAGGAACATAGCTCGAACCGGTCACAACACTCGGTCCGCTCCAGATGCCGCCTGCATCGGGTGTTCCGCCAGCTGCGCGAAGAGATCGATGGAAGCACCGTTGTCGCACACCGTGATCGCGCCATCCGCACCGGCATCCGGTGATCCTGTTTCTGTAACAGTTACCGTTGTTGTGGCATTCGCGCAGGGTGCAACACCGAGTACAGTATAGGTGTAGGT
>JAEYWT010000198.1 GCA_023428865.1 Bacteroidota bacterium
TGCCACCGCCGCCCACGCCGATCACCTTGATGATCGAGGCGAGCTCTTTGGGAAGGTCGAATTTCATGACGTTGGGGGATTGGAAGGTGAACGGGAAGGTTCGTTTTCAGTTCTCGTCGTCCTTGAGGATCTCGGACGCGCTGTTGATGATGTTGCTGAAGAAGCCGCTCAACGGCCCCTTGGAGTGCCCCTTCACGGCCACTTTCGCGGCGCGGTCGTTGGCCACCTCGAAGTGTTTCGGGCGACGGCGATCGAGGTAGTCGAAGCCTTTCATCACCAAGCCGACGCCAGTAGCGTGGAGCGGACTGGTCACGTCTTCTACGGCGCTCTTGGCCAGGTGTTCATTGGGGTAACCGATGCGCGTGCTCATGCCGGTCATCACTTCCACCAGGTGTTTCAGGTGCTTCAGTTGTGCGCCACCGCCGGTGAGCACGATGCCCGCGATGAGCTGCTTCTCGATGCCGCTGTTCTTGACCTCGAAGTACACATGTTCGAGGATCTCCTCCATACGGCTCTGGATGATCTCGGCCAAGGTGCGCAGGCTGATCTCCTTCGGTTCGCGACCACGCAGCCCAGGAATGCACACCACTTCATTGTCCTTGTTCTCCGATGCCAGAGCGCTGCCGAACTTGGTCTTGAGCAGCTCGGCCTGATCGCGCATGATGCCGCAGCCCTGGCGGATATCCTCGGTCACCACGTTGCCGCCGAAGGGGATCACCGCCGTGTGGCGGATGATGTTGTCGAAGAAGATGGCGATGTCCGTGGTACCACCACCGATGTCCACCAACACCACACCGGCTTCCTTCTCCTCCGCGCTCAGCACAGCATCGGCGCTGGCCAGTGGTTCCAGAATGAGTTCGGTCACGTTCAATCCAGCACGATGCACGCACTTGTTGATGTTGCGCGCAGCGGTGACCTGACCACTGATGATGTGGAAGTTGGCTTCCATGCGGATACCGCTCATGCCGATCGGGTCGCGGATACCCTGCTCGCTATCCACGATGTACTCCTGTGGCAACACATGAATGATCTCTTCACCGGGAGGCATTACCAAGCGATAGGTATCATCGATGAGCGCATCGATATCGAGCTGGGTGATCTCCTCATCCAGGCTCTCGCGCATCTTCATGCCTCGGTGCTGCATGCTGCGGATGTGCTGTCCGGCGATACCCACGTTCACCGTACCGATGTCCACACCGGCATTGTCGCCGGCTTCACGAACGGCCGCCTTGATGCTCTCCACGGTCTTCTGGATGTTGGCCACCACGCCACGGCTCACGCCATCGCTTTTGGCTTTGCCCATGCCGAGGATCTCGATCTTCCCCTGCTCGTTCTTACGCCCGATGATGCAGGCGATCTTCGTCGTTCCGATATCGAGTCCGGCGACGATGTCTTGGTTGTGGTCCATGGTGTTCGTGGAGTGTTAGGGCGTTGTTCGTTTGGTGCATACGACCTGGTCGGCATAGCGGAGATCGATCCGCGCATAGCGCCGCCAGTCGGCTTTGGGTATTCCTTTCTCGTAGAAGATCCGGAGCTTCTCGAAGCGTTGTGCCAGTTCGCTACCATCGCCTAGGAGCACGCGTTGCGCACCTACACGAGGGATCAGTTCGAATTCGCCTTCCGCCGTTACCACCACCTGGTCGATCAGTGCGTTCCAGAAAGGATCGGCAGTGACGAACATGGCTAGACGATGGATGTCATCCGACTGGAATCGTTGCTCGAGGCTATCGTTGGCGTAGACCGAGTAGACACCATGGATGGCTCCAGGCTCGTTGAGGTGACCGGCCACCACGAGCACGCGCGCAGTATAGGCAGTGCTGGTAGGCATGGTCCACCCTTCACGATCGATGTAGAAACTGGAACCATCCTGGTTGAAGACACGCACCACGGGCACGCGCTGTTGCACGCGTGCATGCAGCTTGCCATCCATGGTGTGGTACACCTCTGCCTTGGCCACGCAGGGTATGCTCTTCAGGCGCTCTTCGATCGCGGTCACATCCACATCACCGGTGGGCGAACCCATCACGGCAATGCCTTGGTCGAGCACCTCTTGGCGCACGCTCTTCTCATCGATGAAGTGCAGGCCTTCGGCTCCTTCCACGATCACTTCCAGATCGGTGATGGGTGCGCGATCAGCCGTACGCTCCACGAAACCGAGCGCGACCATGACACCGATCACGGCGAGCGCGATGCCCAAGGGACGGAGGATACGTTTGAACTTGTTCATGGCCGATAGCGTTCGTTCAACTGACGTTCGATCACCGGTACGAGCCGGTCGATATCTCCTGCGCCAAGGGTCACCACAACTTGAACATCGCGCTGGCGTAGTTCCTCCAACAGGCTATCACGGCTAACACATTCCTTCACCTCCATGGGAACCTTCTCCAACAACCATTGGGATGTGATGCCAGGGATCGGCTCTTCACGCGCTGGATAGATGTCCAACAACAACAGTTCATCCAAGGCGGCCAGACTTGTTCCGAAATCGGCAGCGAGATCCCGCGTGCGACTGAACAAGTGTGGCTGGAAGATGCCGGTGATGCGTTTGTTCGGATACATCTCGCGCACGCTGGCGATGCATGCGTCGAGCTCCTTCGGATGATGCGCGTAGTCATCGATGAAGACCACTTCCGGACCGCTGATACGCGTCTCGAACCGGCGCGAAACACCGCGGAACGAAGCAAGTCCTTGGCGCAACAACTCGGGTGTCACACCCATACGCAAGGCGATGGTGCTCGCCGCAATGGCGTTCTCCACATTGTGGCGACCGGGCATGCCCAAACGCAGACCGGTCAACACCAAGCCTTCGGAGTGCAGGTCGAATTCATAGGCACCGTTCACTACGCGCAGGTTCTCCGCACGTGGTGTACCGGAGCTTCCCAGCGCATAGGTGGTCAGCTGCGCGCGATCCTTGAAGTGCCCGGCGATGCGCTCGTGTACCAACACAGGTCCATCGCAAAGGATGGCGAACTGGGTGTACGCATCGAACATGGCCTCGGGTGTTCCATAGATGTCCATGTGATCGGGATCCATGGCGGTGATCACCGATTCCGAGGGACATAGTTTTAGGAAACTGCGGTCGTATTCATCGGCCTCCACCACGTTGACCACGGCATCATCGTTCAACAGCACGTTGGTACCGTAGTTCACTGCGATACCACCGAGGAAGGCGTTACAACGCACCTTGCCTACAGTGAGCAGGTGCGCGATCATCGTGCTCACGGTCGTCTTTCCATGCGTTCCCGCGACGGCCACCGTGCGTTGATCCTCCGTCACCATACCGAGCACATCAGCACGTTTCAGGATGCGGGCACCACGCTCCTCCCAGTACTTCAGCAGTGGACTGGTCACGGGAACGGCAGGAGTACGCACCACCATGATCTCGGAAGCATCCGCCTCGCGGAACTCCTCGGGGATCATACGCGGATCCTCGTTGAACTGCACATCGATCCCTTCGCTCTGCAACTGGTTTGTGAGTTCGCTGGGTGTGCGGTCGTAGCCAGCCACCTCGGCACCGCGACGGCGGAAGTAACGTGCAAGACCGCTCATGCCGATGCCGCCTACACCGATGAAGTAGAATCTATGTCCGTTCAGCGCGCTCATGCCGTGGCTAGCGTTTGCTTTTGTTGGATGGTTGCCCGCCCTAGACGGATCACTTCCGAAGCGATCATCTCAGCGGCGTTCTGCGTACCCATTCCAGCCATGGTGGTGCGCAATCGATCCAATGCATCCTTGTCTTTGATCAACCGCATCACGACCGACCCGAGGTCCTTTACGGCATCGGAATCCTTCACCAACACAGCGGCACCGCGATCGGTCAAGGCGCGTGCGTTGTGCGTTTGATGGTCCTCTGCAGCAGTGGGTAGCGGAACAAGGATCGCAGGCTTCTGCACCAGGCAGAGTTCACTTACGCTAATGGCACCTGCACGTGCCACGACAAGGTCGGCAACGGCGTAGGCGTAGTCCATCTTACCAACGAACTCATGCACCTTGCAATCGGTGTAGTTCAACTTGGCCACGGCATCCTGCGCCTGTTGCAGGTACGGTGTTCCCGTTTGCCAGATCACTTGGATACCCGCAGCTTGGAAGTCCTTCAGCGCCGCTTCGATACCTCGGTTCACACCACGTGCGCCAAGGCTTCCACCGGTAACGAAGAGGATGGGCTTACCTTCATGTAGCCCGAAATGTTCGAGTCCACGCGGATGTTTGCCCGCGAGGCGCACCACTTCTTGCCGCACCGGGTTCCCCGTAAGCAGGATCTTCGATGCGGGGAAGAAGCGCTGCATGCCCTCGTAAGCGACACATATCCGATCCACACGTTTGGCGAGGTAGACATTCGTTTTTCCGGGGAAGCTATTCTGCTCTTGGATCAATGTGGGGACGTTCATGCGTTGCGCAGCTGCCAACAGTGGCCCGCTGGCGTATCCACCAACACCAACAGCCACATGCGGCTTGAACTCGCGTACGAGTTTCCGTGCTTTCAGCATGCTGCGCAGCAAGCGCCAGGGCAGGCCGATGTTCTTCACGATGGAGCCGCGCTGGAAGCCACGGATAGGCAATCCCTCAATGGTGTAACCTGCGGCAGGCACCTTTTCCATCTCCATCTTCCCTTCCGCACCAACGAACAGGAACTGGGCAGCAGCCTCCCGCTCGCGCACCGCATTGGCGATGGCGATAGCCGGAAAGATGTGACCGCCGGTGCCACCACCGGAGATCATCACCCTAAGCGAGTGTTGTTCTGGGGCGCTTGACATCGGGTTGAACTTCGGTCGATGGTTGTTCTTCGGCACCACGGCTCACGCTGAGCATGATGCCGATGGCGAGACAGGTGAACCACACACTGGTACCGCCCATGCTCACCAAGGGCAGCGGCTGACCAGTTACGGGAACGAGGTTTACGGCAACGGCCATGTTGATCATCGCCTGCATCACCAGCATAAGGCCGAGGCCGATGGCAGCGAGTGCACCGAACGGCTTCGCACAATTGGAGGCGATGCGAACGGCACGGAAGAGCAGGATGAGGTAAAGCAGCAGCAAGCCGAGACCACCAAGAATACTACCGTATTCTTCGATGATGAAGGCATAGATCATGTCGGAGTACGGGTGCGGCAGGAAGTTCCGCGAGGTGCCACTGCCAGGGCCATTCGGCAGGAAGCCACCGGAAGCGATCGCGATCTTGGCATGTTCCACTTGATAGTTGGCATCGTGATCCTCCACACCGAAGGATTCGATACGTCCCACCCAGGTATCCAAACGCGGTAACAGACCGGGTGTGGTCTTGGCGAGGATCAGCAAGAGGATGAACATGCCAATGGCCGCTCCAACGATCATCACCATATGCTTCATGGGCACCTGACCGATGAACATGATGATCAGGCACACCGCAAAAAGCACTGCGGCAGTGGAGAAGTTGGCCGGCAGGATAAGCCCGCAGATCAGACCGACAGGGGCCATGAGCTTGACCAACACATCGCGCAAGGTCCACTCCAGTCCTTGGTTCTTGCCCAACACCCGAGCCAGATAAACGATGAGCACCACCTTGGCCGGATCGCTCGTTTGGAAGCTCTGGTTGATGATGGGAATGGTGATCCAGCGACTCGCATCGTTGATGTTGGAACCGAGCAACAAAGTGAGCAGCAAGAGCACCGCCATCACACCGATCAAAAGCTGCGAGAGGCGTGAGTAGATGGTGAACTGTTGCTTGGAGACGTAGTACATGATGGCACCGCCACTGAGCAGCATGATGCCGTGCTTCACGAGGAAATGCATGGTGCTTCCGCCCTCGCGCTTGAACGCAAGCGAACTGATGGAGCTATAGACCGCGAGCAGGCTGATCAGTCCCAGGAACAGGACCGTCATCCAGACCACGCGATCGCCTTTCAGTTTTTGGAAGACCGTGTTCATGTTCTCTTCTTACAGATCCTTCACGGCACGTTTGAACTCCGCACCACGTTCTTCGTAGTTCGCAAAACCATTACCGCTCGGGCATGCCGGGCTGAAGAGCACCGACTCGCCGGGTCGCACCAGCTCGTTCGCGAGGAATACCGCCGTGCGGAATTCATCCGCCACGTAGAGATGCTCAACGGGCGCACCACTTTCTTGTTCCACACCATCAACCGCACGACCGAAAAGCACCATGGCGCTCACTTTCTCCTTCAACAGGTCCTGCACATAGCCTTCGTCCATCTCACTGCTCAGATCACCTACGATCCACACCACCTTGCCGGGCATTTGCGCAAGCGATTCCAAGGTGGCATCCAGGAAGGTCGCCTTGGAATCGTTGATGAACGCCACATCATTGCGCGTGGTCACGAGCTCCAGCCTATGCGGACCAGTGCCCTGTGCGGAGAGTGCAGCACGGCGGGCATCCACCAGTTGACCACCGGCGAGCCGCAGCGCTGTGGGGTGTTTCTTCTGTTCCATGCCGTTCGGTTGAATGGTCACAGGGCCTTCACCGCTGCCTTGAATTTGCGGCCACGTTCCTCGTAGTTCTCGAACAGGTCGAAGCTGGCACAGGCCGGGCTTAGCAGCACCACATCGCCGGATTCGGCAATGCTGTTGGCGGTGATCACCGCCTCTTCAGCGCTGGCGGTATCCATGATCACCGGCACCACACCAGCGAACGCCGCATGCACCTTACTGTTGTCCGTACCCAGGCATACGATGGCCTTCACCTTCTGCTTCACCAGCGGCAACAAGCTGCCATAGTCATTGCCCTTATCCACTCCACCTACCACCCAGACCACTGGTTTGTCCATGCTCTCCAGCGCGTACCATGCAGAGTTCACGTTGGTGGCCTTGGAATCGTTGATGAACTCGATGCCGTGTACCATGGCAACGTGTTCTAGACGATGTTCCACGTTCTGGAAATCACTGAGGCTTTCGCGCACCACATCCTTCCGGATCTCCAGCACCCGCGCAGCAATGCCGGCGGCCATGGAATTGTACACGTTGTGTTTCCCTTTCAGTGCGAGTTCGATGATGGACATGCTGAAGGTGGATCTGTTAGTGGTGATGTGGATGTGGTCGTCTTGCAGGAAAGCGCCTTGATCGACGCTGTGTTGAATGGAGAAGGGCATGCGTTGCGCCTTCACGGAATGCTGTTGTAGCCAGCTGTTCGACTCGGGGTCGTCGGCACAGTGGATGAAATGGTCCACTTCGCGCTGGTTCATGGCGATGCGGAACTTGCTCGCCACGTAATTCTCCATGCGGTACTGGTAGCGGTCCAAGTGGTCTGGGGTGATGTTGAGCAGCACGGCGATATCCGGACGGAACTCACGGATACCATCGAGTTGGAAGCTGCTCAACTCAAGCACATAATGCGCATGATCAACCGCTGCGACAAGGCCCGCGAAGCTGGTACCCACGTTTCCACCTACCGCCACATCCAGGCCGGCCTTCTTCAAGATGTGATGGGTCAGCAGGGTCGTCGTCGTTTTTCCGTTGCTGCCCGTGATGGCGATGATCCTGCCCTTGCAATAGCGATGGGCGAACTCGATCTCGCTGATCACCGGCACACCCTTGTCCACGGCGGCTTTCACCAACGATGCCGTATCCGGAATGCCCGGGCTCTTCACGATCTCATCGGCATCCAGCACCCGCGAAGCCGTGTGGCCGCCTTCCTCGAATGCGATGCCATTAGCCTTCAGCTCGTCGCGGTAACTCGGCTTGATGGTGCCCATGTCGCTCACGAACACATCAAGCCCGCGTTGCTGCGCCAACCGCGCCGCACCGACACCGCTCTCCTGTGCACCGAGTACCACGAGCTTCTTCATCGCAGCTTGAGGGTTACGATGGACAACACGGCGAGCATGATCCCCACGATCCAGAATCGGCTAACGATCTTGCTTTCGTGGATGCCTTTCTTCTGGTAATGGTGATGTAGTGGTGACATCAACAGGATCCGGCGACCTTCACCATACTTCCGCTTGGTGTACTTGAAGTACGAAACCTGCGCCACCACGCTGAGGTTCTCCACGAGGAAGATGCCGCACAGCACGGGGATCAGCAATTCCTTACGCACCAGGATCGCGAGCGTGGCGATGATTCCGCCGAGCGCGAGGCTGCCGGTATCACCCATGAAGACCTGCGCGGGATAAGCGTTGTACCAGAGGAAGCCGATGCATGAGCCCAGCAACGCACCGATGAACACCGCGAGCTCGCCGCTACCCGGTATGTACATGATGTCCAGGTAGTGCGCGAAAATGACGTTGCCACTCACGTAGGCCAGGATGCCCAAAGCCATCACCATGATCGCCGATGTACCCGTCGCCAGGCCATCCACACCGTCGGTGATGTTGGCGCCGTTACTTACAGCCGTGATGATGAAAATGACCACCAGGATGTAGAGGATCCACGTGTATTGGCGAGCACCGTTGCCGAAGAACTTCGCAAGGATCGAAGAGTAATTCAGCTCATTGTCCTTCACGAACGGAATGGTCGTGTTCGGTGACTTACGGTTGAGCATGAAGTGGACCGTACCATCCTCCTCGGTAATGGTGTGTACATCCTTTTCATCGAACTGCTGCGCGATCACTTCCGGCACTTCCACGCGTGTGCGGACCTCCGGATGGAAGTAGACCGTAGCACCGATGATGATGCCCACACCCACTTGACCGACGATCTTGAACTTGCCTGCAAGGCCACGCTTGTCTTTCTTGAAGACCTTGATGTAGTCGTCAATGAAACCGATGGCACCCAGCCACACCGTACTCACCAGCAGGAGGATGATGTAGATGTTGTTAAGCTTGGCGAACAACAGCGTGGGAATGATGGTGGCGGAGAGGATGATGAGGCCACCCATCGTTGGCGTGCCTTGCTTCTGGAGCTGACCATCCAGCCCGAGATCACGCACGGTTTCACCTACCTGCATACGGCGCAGCAGGTTGATGATGCCCTTACCCCACCACAACGAGATCAGCAGCGAAACGAACACCGCCAGCGCTGCGCGGAACGAGATGAACGTGAACAAGCCTGAACCAGGAACGTCCGCACCAAGCCAGGTGAAAAGGTGGTACAGCATTACTTGTGGAGGAGTTCAAGGGTTTCCTGCAATACCGCCACATCATCGAACGGGTGCTTCACGCCGTTGATCTCCTGGTAGGTCTCATGTCCTTTACCGGCGAGCAACACCACGTCTCCGGGCTTGGCCATGCCTACTGCTTGGCGGATGGCTTCGCGACGATCCACATTCACCCACACGCGAGGTTGATCACCGGCTTGCACACCTTGGCGCATCTCGTTAAGGATGGTCATGGGGTCCTCGGTACGCGGGTTGTCGCTCGTAAGCACCACGTGGCTGCTCAGTTCGGTAGCGATCCGAGCCATGATCGGGCGTTTCGTACGATCACGATCGCCACCACAACCCACCACGGTGATCACCTGTTCGTTGTCGCTCACCACATCGTTGATGGTGCTCAAGACGTTCTTCAACGCGTCAGGCGTATGCGCGTAGTCCACGATACCGATGATGCCGCTCGTACCACGTACGATCTGGAACCGACCACGCGGCGGTTGCAGATCGCTCAGTGCGGTAAGCACATTGATGGCAGGTTCGCCCAGCTTACTGGCCACGGCGTACACCGCAAGCAGATTACTCGCGTTGAATTCACCGATCAACCGGGAATAGAGATCGTGCCCGTCGATGTTCAGGTGCAGGCCCGTGAGCTGGTTCTCGACGATGCGGGCCTTGTGATCGGCCATGTTCTTCACCGCGAAGGAGTGCTTGCTGGCCTTGGTGTTCTGGAGCATCACCGCGCTATTCGCATCATCGGCGTTCACCAGTGCGAAAGCCGTTGCGGGCAGTTGATCGAAGAAGCGCTTCTTGGCCTTGATGTACTCGGCGAAGGTGCCGTGGTAGTCCAGGTGATCATGCGTGATGTTCATGAACACCGCGCCAGCGAAATGCAGGCCCGCAATGCGCTCTTGCACCACACTGTGACTGCTCACCTCCATGAAGCAGTGCGTCACTTTTTCGGCGACCATCTCTGCAAGGATCTCGTTGATCCTTACAGCATCCGGTGTGGTATGCGTGCTAGGGATGGTGCGCTGGCCAATGCGCATCTCCACCGTACTGATCAAGCCGCACTTGTAGCCAAGCGCGCGGAACAGGCGGAAGAGCAACGTTGCTGTGCTCGTCTTTCCATTCGTACCCGTAATGCCTACGAGCTTCAGCTTCTTCGAAGGTTGATCGTAGAAGTTGGCCGCGAGCACACCAAGCGCCACGGCAGCATCCTCCACGCGCACATAGGTCACCCCATCCTTCAGCTCCGCTGGAAGCTCTTCGCAGATGATGGCACTTGCACCACCTTCAATGGCTTTGGCGATGAAGCTATGACCATCCACCTGGGTGCCGCGCGTTGCCACGAAAGCCGTGAAGGCGACCACCTTGCGGCTATCGAACGCAATGGCTTCGATCGCCGTGTTCGTTGAACCGACCACCTGCTCGATGCGCACCTTGTAGAGGATGTCCTTCAGCAGCTTCATGTCAGTTCGATCACGATCGTTGACCCTTGGAACGCCTTCGATCCGGGTTGCAGCGACTGCCGTTTCACCATGCCGTTGCCTTGAACCTTCACACGCAGTCCACGGTTCTCGAGGATGTACAGCGCATCGCGCAAGCCCATGCCCAGTACGTTCGGTACGCGATCCATGGCGTCAGCCGGGATGCCACGTTGCTTCAATACCACGGTGCTATCACCGGCTTCGGTGGTCACCCATTCGCCTTCACCGTCCACCTCCATCGGCACCTTCAAGGCGGCCAGCGCGGTGCGCAGGTCGGCGCTGTGGCCACTCATGGTGATCGGTGTACGTGGCCCGGTTCCCATGGCCAGTTGTGTGCCTTGTTGCAGCTCGATCCTGTTGCTGTAGATCTTGTCAGCGATCTCCTTGAAGACCGGCCCTGCGACGATGTTGCCATAGATGCCGCTCATGGTAGGACCGTTCACCACCACGATGCAACTGTACTTCGGCGCGTCGGCCGGGAAGTAACCGGCGAACGAAGCCTGATAGCTCAAGCCGTGTTCCTTGTAGCTGCCGTTCTTCGCGATCTGCGCAGTACCGGTCTTACCTGCGATGGCGAAGTGTGCACCGCGTAGGTTCGTAGCCGTACCCGTGTCCACCACAGCGCGCAGCATGCGATGCACGATGTCGAGCGTGCTCTGCGAACAGATCTTCGGGTTGATCACCTGCGGCTCCATGCGCTGCACCACCTTGCCGTTGCGCGAAACACGATCCACGAACAGCGGCCGCATCATTTTGCCATTGTTCGCGATGGCGTTGTAGAACGTGAGCACTTGTAGTGGCGTGAAGGCGGTTTCGTAACCGATGCTCATCCACGGCAGGCTCACGCCGCTCCACCCTTTGTCACCCGGGTTGCGCAGTGTTGGGATCGCTTCACCGGGGATCATCACACCGCTGGGTTCGTGCAAGCCGAAACGCTTCAAGCCGTCCACGAAACGTTTCGGTTCCTTCTGGTAGGCTTTATTCACTGCTACACTGATACCGGTGTTGGAGGACACCTCGAAAGCGCGTTGCACAGTGATCTTACCGTACCCTCCTTCGTGCGAATCCTTCATGATGCGGTTGTAGAATCGCACCTGTCCGCGCTGGGTATCCACCGTGTCGGTGGGTTTGATGGTACCATCCTCGAAGCCTACCATCAACGAAGCCAGCTTGAACGTTGAACCGGGTTCCGTAGCATGGGCCACTGCGTAGTTCAGGTCTTCCACATACGTACTGTCGTTGCGCCGGGTGAGATTGCTGATGGCCTTGATGTGACCGGTCGCTACCTCCATCACCACCACCGTTCCATACTGCGCACCATGTTTGATCAGTTGGCGCTCCAAGGCAGCATCCGCGACGTCCTGCAGGTTGATATCGATCGTCGTGTGGATATCACTACCCGGTACCGGATCAACGCCATCGCCATTGTCCACCGGCATCCAAACACCTCCGGTAAGGCGGCGTTCCAAGCGGCGGCCTGTTACACCTTTGAGCCACTTGTCATAGCCTCCTTCCAGACCGAGCGTAGTGCTATCGCGCAGCACATAACCAACACTGCGCGAAGCGAGACGACCGAACGGATGCACCCGCACGGTGCGCTTCTCGGTGACCAATCCACCCTTGTACTTACCCAATCGGAACAGGGGGAAGGTGCGCAACTGCTGCACTTGTGTATGGTCCGCACGTCGCTTGATCAGGTAATACCGCTCTTTACGGTGGCGCGCATCGGTGAGGTCGCGCTTGTACTCGGCGGCGGTGCGATCTCCGAACAATGCCGACAGGCGATCGCTCAACGAATCGATGTTCGAGCGGAACAGTTCATTGGTGAGACCATTCGCCATCATATCCATCCTTACATCGTACTCGGGCACACTGGTGGCCAGCAATCGCCCATCCTCGCTGTAGATGTGGCCGCGGTCGGGCTGCACGGTGCGGTAGGTGGTGCTTACGGTCTCGGCCTTGGCCAACCACTTCTCCCCTTCCGCGATCTGTATGGTGAAGAGCTTCACCGCAATGGCAGCAGCGAACAGCACCACGGCCAGGTAGACCATGTTGGCGCGTGCACGGAACTGCCTGTTCTCAGTCATCGCGTACGTGTGCTTTCGAGTTCGTCCTTCGCCACTTCCAACTTCACCGGTGGCACACGGCTTTCCTTCAACCCGAGCTGCCCGATGCCCGATGCCACCTGGCTTTGTTGCTCGGCCTTTTCCAGTTGGGCACGCACGGTGATGTACTCACTGCGCAGCTCCTTCAGTTCGGTATCGGTCCTATTGAGTTCGCGCACCACCCGCTCGGTGTGGTAACCGTAGGCGATGTAGGTGATCATCAAGCCAGCGCAGAACAGAATGAAAGGCATGTTGCCCAACACCTTCTCCTTGGTGAGGAAGGAGCCGTTGAGCACACCGATCATCAGCTTCGGTACGCGCGCCGCAGCGCTAGGGCCGCTGGACTTCTTGTCCGCAGCGCGCTTCACCTTCGCGGTGGGTTCCGCGGGCGTTGCTTCCTCTTCTTTCTTTTCGCGCAGCTTGTTCACGTGCGTGTGGCTATTCTCAATCGGGCGCTTCGTGCCCGGGGGTTCCTTGCTATCTCCAGATCCGTGGGTTGGATCGCTTTGTTGCTTGAAGGGTTGAACGGTCGTGTTCGGTTGCCGAAGACATCCTTTGTTTCCTCGCCGCCGAGATCGCCGCTACGCATCCAGTTCTTCACCAGGCGATCTTCCAGGCTGTGGTAGCTCATCACCACCAATCGTCCGCCCGGTGCGATCACCTCGGCGCTCTGTTTCAGCAAGGCTTCCAGCGAGGCCAACTCATCGTTCACCGCGATCCGCAGCGCCTGGAACACTTGCGCGAGGAAACTGCTCTCTTTCGCGCGTGGTGTCACCGGCTTCAGCGCTTCCACCAATTGGAACGTAGTGCCGATGCGTGTTTCCGCGTTCGCCTTCACCAGTTGGCGCGCTACGCGGTGGGCCGCATCCACTTCACCATACTTCCGCAGCAGATCGGTAAGCGCCGCTTCGTCCAGGTCGCGCAGCAGTTGTGATGCGGTGCGTTTGGCACGATGGTCCATACGCATATCGAGCGGACCGTCGAAACGGAAACTGAAACCGCGCGCACCGGTATCGAACTGGTGACTGCTCACACCGAGGTCGGCTAGGAGGCCATCCACCGGCACCGCATGCAGGAAACGCAAATGATTGCGCATCCAGCGGAAGTCGGCCTTCACCAGCGTGAAGCGCTCATCATCGGCTGCGTTCTTCCAGGCATCGCGATCCCGATCGAACGAGATCAATCGGCCTTTCGGACCCAGCTGTGCGAGGATGGCCTTACTGTGGCCTCCACCGCCGAACGTAACGTCCACATAGACGCCGTCGGGGCGGATGTTCAATCCTTCAAGACAGGCTTGTAAAAGAACGGGGTCGTGATACTCATGCATCATTGGCTTTAGCAGGTTTGCCCGCCATCACTTTCGCAGCCAGTGACTTGAAGTCCACGTTCCCGCTGAGCGCACGCTTGTGTTGCTCCTCGCCCCAGATCTCGATGCGATCGCCCATGCCCGTGAACACGATATCCTTCCCCAATTGGGCGTAGGCCATCAGTGGCTTCGGGATCAGCAACCGTCCGTTGGCGTCGAGTTCCACCGGCGTGGCTCCGTTGAGGAAGCGCCGGATGAACTCCACGTTGTCCGGATCGAAGCGGTTCAGGCTGGCCACTTGGGCGCTGGTCCTGTTCCACTCCTCCATCGGATACAGCACAAGGCACTCGCTGAACACGTCGCGGTTCACCACGAAGCCCTTGGACTCCGCCCCACCAAGCTGCTTGCGCAGAGCGGCGGGCAAGAGCACGCGGCTCTTGGCATCCAGGGTTGACGGGTATTCCCCTAACAGGTTCAGCATAGCGCATGCACGGCAGGAATGGTCGCGAAAGTAGGATGGGTCACCCACTTAATCCCACGATCTCCCCCGTTTTTGCCTTCTTGTTGATAAATCTTCAACGGCGAAGGTGTGCAAAAGTTGTCACATGGCCGCAACTGGCCTACAATTGGGCACTTCTGGGCGGTGGGAGAAAGTGGGGGCTTATTAACAACGTTTGCGGCTTTCCAAGATCGCCGGATACGCCGTATTTGGGGATCGAAAGATCAGGCGTCGTGGGTCATACCCATTGCCTATCAGACCTTTACGATCAACAGGGCGATGTGTGGACCGGCCTGGGGAGGGGGATGTGGTAGGAAGTGGGTGGGGAATGAACTACACTCAGAAAGACTACATTTATGTCAGCAACGGGATAATTTTATCCCGTTGCTGACATAAATTCACCACATGGATTTCGCCGACTTCGCCGACCGGTTCAATGCCCGACCCTGCTTCACGGAGAAGGATGTGCGCCTGGTGTTCCCAGGATTCGACGACCGTCAGCTTCACTATTGGATGAAGAAGGGGCTGATCATGCGGCTGCGGAAGCCATGGTACCGATCCACCAAGCGCCCATGGGACCAATTCGAGCGTTGGACCATAGCCAACCGCATCTATTCGCCTTCATACATCTCTTTGGAGTCGGCGCTCTCTTACCATGGTCTTATCCCGGAAGGCGTCTTCCACATAACGTCCGTCACTACCCTTCATACGCGCACGTTCGACATAGGAAAAACGCGCTACTTCTACCGCACGGTGCGGCCACAATACTTCTTCGGATACGACATACTTGAACAGAACGGCACGGCCGTGCGGATGGCCGACTTCGAGAAAACGGTGCTCGACCTGCTCTACTTCAACACCACGCTGACCACAGCAGCTGACTTCGAAGGTCTGCGTCTGGAGCGCAGCACACTTCGCGAACGTCTGCGCAAGGACGTGATCGCCGACTACCTGAAGCTCGCCAGGAACGGCGCGCTCGTCAAACGTTACGGACAACTCGAGAACTGGATCCATGATCACGCTGGCTAACATCAAGAAGGCCTATGCCGCCGACCTGCAGGACGAAGACCAGATGCTACTGCGCGAGTACCTTCAGTACCGCATACTGGGCATCATCTACGACTCTCCCTTTGCAGAGAAATTGGTATTCCTTGGCGGCACGTGCCTCCGCATCGTACACGACAACCGCCGGTTCAGCGAAGACCTCGACTTCGACAACCTCGGCCTCACCAAGCCGCAGTTCGCGGAAGTGGGAGACCTTGTCCAACGCGAGCTCGCACGCGAGGGGTACGAAGTCTCTGCGGACATGGCCGGTATTTCCGCGTTCCGCTGCCGGGTAAGGCTACCCGGGCTGCTATTCAAGCACGGTCTTACCGGGCACAAAGAACAGTCCATACTGATCCAACTGGACACCGAGCCCCAACGCTACGACTATGATCCGGTGGCCCACTTCCTCGCGAAATGGGATGTGCGACAAGACATCCGCTGCTGCCCATTGCCCCTTCTTCTGGCGCAGAAGTGCCATGCCATATTGGACCGTCAACGTAGCAAGGGCCGCGACTTTTTCGACGTGGCGTTCCTACTCGGCCTCAACGTAGCGCCGGACATGCGCTATCTTCAGGAGAAGAAAGGGCTCGATACCACGGAAGCTTTGGCCGAAGCACTACTGGAACGGTGCGCAACGCTCGACATGCAGGATATGGCCGTGGACGTGGAGAAGTTCGTGTTCGACAAGAACGGCACGAAGAGCGTCGTCCACTTCCCCCAGCTCATCCGCCAGCATTGGTTGCGCTGACCCTTTCCATGTTCCAACCATCCTTCTACCTTTGAACGGCGAGCATGGCGAACGAGGAGCATCTGAAACGCGAAGGGGAGTTCACCTACATCGATGTGGGTGAAGGTCCACCATTGATCTTCCTGCACGGGTTGTTCGGTGCGCTGAGCAACTTCGAGGGACCCATCAAACATTTCGGCGGACGATACCGGGTGCTCATGCCCATGCTGCCGCTGTACACCCTGCCGATGCTGAACACCAACGTGCCCGCATTGGCCGATTTCCTTGATCGGTTCGTACGACATCTGGGTCTCTCAGAGGTCAACCTACTGGGCAATTCACTGGGTGGCCACGTGGCCTTGGTGTATTGCACCAAACACGCCGACAAAGTGCGCACGCTGATCCTAACCGGCAGCAGCGGCTTGTACGAGAACGCCTTCGGTGGCTCCTTCCCCCGCCGCGAGGACAAAGAATACCTGCGCAAGAAGATCGCCTTCACCTTCCACGACCCCAAGCACGCCACCGACGAGCTGGTGGAAGAGTGCTACGTAACGGTGAACGACAAGGCCAAGTTGATCCGCATCCTTTCGCTCGCCAAAAGCGCCATCCGCCACAACATGGCCAAGGACCTGCCCAACTTGAAGATGCCCGTATGCCTGATCTGGGGCAAGCAAGATGGCGTAACACCACCGCACGTGGCCGAAGAGTTCCACAGCTTGATCCCCCACAGCGAACTGTTCTGGATAGACGAATGCGGGCATGCCGCCATGATGGAGCACCCCGACAAGTTCAACGCCCTGGTTGATGCGTGGTTGGGGAAGACCCTTGGATGAAATGCGAGTACGGAGTGGCGAATAGCGAGTGGCGAGTGAAAGCCTGCCTAAGCAGATTCTAGGAAGCAGGCATTCAC
>JAEYWT010000229.1 GCA_023428865.1 Bacteroidota bacterium
AGTGGAATGGCACCAGCTACGAGTCGCTCACCTCCGGGTGCAACGCGCAGGTGGGTGTACTTACGCCCTTTGAAGACCAACTCTTCGTGGCCGGGAATTTCCAACTCGCCGGTGATTCGTTGGTGAACCGCACCGCGCTGTGGAACGGTCAGGCATGGAACCGCATGGGTGCCGGCGTGAACGATGATGTCTTCGTGCATTGCTTCTACCAGGATACGCTGTACATCGGTGGGCGTTTCACCATGGCCAATGGTCAACCTGCCAGCCGTGTCGCCAAATGGAACGGCAGCCAATGGGTGCGCGTAGGCGGCACGCTGAACGACTTCGTCACTGGTATGGCGGTGTACCACGACGACCTCTACATCGGTGGCAACTTCACCAACCCCGGCCACATCGCCCGCCTTCAAGGCAATGTGTGGGTGCCCGTGGGCAGCGGTTGCAACGACCGGGTGATGACTTTGGATGTGTACAACGACACGCTCTTCGTTGGCGGCGAGTTCACCTTGGCCGGTGGCATCGCAGCAAGCCGCATCGCGAAATGGCACCTGCCCGCACGACCGGTCGCCACGTTCGCTGCGCAGAACAGCACGCTCTGTGTGAATGAATGCAACACGTTCACCGACCTATCACCGAACGGTGTAACTACGCGTCTGTGGCAATTCCCCGGGGGTACGCCGGCCACGAGCACGGATAGCGTGGTCACCGTGTGTTACACCGAGCCCGGCACATACGCCGTAACGCTCTCCGCTTCCAACGCTGGAGGAACGGACGCGTTCACGGATGCGAGCGCGGTGGTGGTGGAAGTCTGTACCAGTCTCCCCGCGCACCACGACGGACCGGACTTCAGCGTGTGGCCCAATCCTTCCGACGGGATCTTCAACGTTGAATGGCGCGGACAAGAACCAGTCCGTGCGACGCTGATGAACATGATCGGCCAACCTGTGCGCACCGTTCAGTTGCAAGCAGGGATCAACAACCTTGATCTTCGCGGGCTACCAGCAGGCAGCTACATACTGCGCACGGAAGACCGGCAGACGCAACGCGTGGTGTTGATGCGGTAAGTGTTCAGTCCAGCATCAGCGGCACCACCAGCTCCACCTTGGCCACGGCCGGGTGAAGCGCCAACTGCTCCAGCTGCCCGATCAAGAAAGGCCCGGCAAGACCGGATACCGACTTAGCCTCCACACCATGACCGCTGACGGCCTCCGAGAGCGTCGCTTCATCCGCGTAGCCTGAAGTGGTCTCCGTCAACCGGAAACCGAAACCATCGAGGACCCGGTTGATCTCCATCATGTGACCGAACGCGCCTGAACGCTCCATGCCTCCCGCGTCGAACGTGATCCGTACGATGCCGGTGAATTGGTGCTGCTCGGTCATGCTCAACCCGGCATGCGGCGTTACACCGACCCCCTCGTGAAGATGGCGCTTCTGGTGCTCGGCATAAAGCCCAGCCGCTTTCACCGCCGGGTGCTTCTGCACCGCTTCCAGTTCCGCATTGTGGTGCAGCTTGAAGGTGCCGCCGCGCTTCAACCGCAAGTAGGTGCATGTGTGCGGCTCACAGGCCAGACCACGTTCGGCGAACCAGGGTCGCAAGCTGTCCGTGCGAACACCGCGGTGATAGTCCACCTCCAAACGTCGTTCATCGAAGACCAGTCGTGCCTGCCGTTGCCCTTCATCGATCAGGTGATACGGCCCGCTGCGCATCGTCACCCGCACGGTGTCCGGCAGTGATCCGAACCATTGGCAGCCGTACAACGTTTTGCGGGGGGCTTTCACCTGCAACGCATCGTAGCCCTCGGGGATCTCTTGGAACGTATAGACGCCATCCTTCTTGCTGGTCGGTTTTACGGACCGGTCGCGCGCATCGCGCAGGCTCACCTTGGCATGCGTCAACGGGTTGCCCTGTTCGTCGTGTACCCGTACCACCAAGCTTTGCGCGGAGACGACCTGCCAGGCGCACAGGCAGGCGGATACGATCAAGACGAACCGAGTGAACAGCATGACGTCTTGTAGAGGTGTTGTTCAAGTGGTCGCGGATGGCGCGCGGTGCCTTCCGTATGATGCACGAAGGACCGAGATCGCACACTCACCGATGGGATCCCGCGTGGTCGGTCTTTCACGTATCGGCGGAAATACGAGAGCCATTCCAGCACCCTTAGCGCAACTTCAACGTGAACGTGCCGCTGTTCCCATCGCCTACCAGTTCCACCGCATGGTCGCCCACCGGCCAGTCGCTGATGTCCAACCAATAGTTCACATCATCGCGTTCGTCCGTATCCAGCGTGACCGGTTCCTTCTGCTGATCGCTCTGATAGGGATGGAAGGTGATCGTGTAGCTCGTCTTCGTACCCCAGATCGGAAAGTACACGAAGTGCGTTCCGCAATACGGCGATCGCAGTAGCCATACATCGCGGTACTTCGTTTCCGGTAGCTGTAGGTCCGCAGGCACCTGCACTTCCTGATGGCAGGTATCCGTGTTCAACTGTGGGATCACGTGTTCTTCCATCATCGCCTGCTTCCACAGCGCATCGAACTGTTCCGTCAGGTCCACGGTGCGGGCATCAACGGTGGTGTTGCCTTCTTCGGCGGAATAGTACTCCTTGGCATACTGAGCACCCGTGGGGAGAAAACGGCCCTTGCGGAACGGGATCACCACGGGCGGCCGTCGTTCACCGGCATTGATCGTAGGCCGATCGTACTCCTTCATCGGCGCGTAATACACCGATAGCTCCACCACCATGGTATCCACCCCGCGCACCACCACCACCTTCACATCGGGTTTGTCCTTGCCGCGCGCGGGTGTGGCCATGAACGCCGGCAACGGCGCAGCGAACAAGCGCCACATACGCAATTCATCTTCCGGCTGCGGCACCACCGGATACTGCGTGGGCGAACAACTCCAGTATTGACCTGCTTGTACGTAGTACACGCGGTAGTCCCCCTTCAATGGCACCAACACGCTGCTGTCCTCCACGAAGGTGTAGCGCGTCCAATGCGGTTGCTGGTCGGGATCCGGGCGCTGGGCGCACAGGTCCTGCGTGATCAGCAAAGCGAGGAACAACAAGCAGCGCATGGTCGAAGGTACCGTCCCGTTCATGGCGCCGCCACGGTGAAGACGGGTCCGACCAATTCCTTTTCGCCGACCAGCATGATCACCGTGCGATATTCCCCCGGCTTCCACGGCCGGCCGTGCCCGGGCCTTGCGATCCCGCTGTGGCGGGACAGGCTCTGCGCAGGGATAAAGGCTAGGGAAGAGCAACAGCAGAAGGAAAAGACGCATCGTGCAGCGGTACACGGCTCGTCCGTTCCCGTTCAAGGATCCAGCTACGATGATCACACGCGGAGCACCATCAGCGCCATGGCCCCGTGCGACGCACCTCCACGAGTGTATCGCCCTGCATGCGATATAGACCACCGCCTCCGCCGAACCACAAGCGCCCCTGGCGATCCTCGTGGATGCTCTGCACGGCGGTGATGCCCAAGCCTTCTGCGGTGCCGATGTTCTTCAGGTTTCCATCGCCTACACTATATACGCCGAAGCCTTCCGAACTGAACCAGATGTTACCAGCACGGTCTTCCAACACCGTCCACACTTCGTTGTCTCCGATGGTGCCGGGGGCGGTGTAATGGCGCGTGGCACCAGCATCCGTGCAGGTGATGCCGCCGGTCATGGACCCGATCCAAATACGGCCCCGACCATCCACCAGCAAGCAGGTGATCACCGCATCGCTCCCGGTGGGCGCATCCGTGATGCGTTCCACGCCATCGCGATTGGTCTTGTACGCACCCTGGTCGGTGCCGAAGTAGAAATTGCCCGCGCGGTCCTCGGCGATGCACAGCACCGAAGGCGCGAAGGGCGCGGCCATGTCCGCTGTGCGTAGGTCGAAGGGAATGAACGATTGCCCATCGAAGCGGCACGCACCAGCCGTGGTGCCTGCCCAAATGGTGCCATCAGTGGCTTCGTGTACGCACCAGACGGCCGCTGCACCCAGCCCATCCTGCGCAGTGAAGTTGACGATCCGTGTCATGCTGGAGTCGAACCGCGAAAGCCCCTGGTCGGTGGCGATCCACACGCAGCCTTGCCGATCCTCCAAGATGCCCCTGACCTGATCCCCGGCGAGCCCCTCTTTCGTTGATGTGCGCAGCAGTTCCACCCCCGTGTAGCGGTACACACCTTCACCGTTGGAGCCCAGCCACAGCTGCCCGCGGCTATCCTCATAGATGCGGCGCACATAGGCCGTGGTCGGACCATCGCCGGGCACGGGTTGCGCCACTGGCGCTGGCGTTTTCGGACTTTCTTCGCGCACCTTCGAGTGTTCTCGCATCGGACAAGCCAGTAACGGTAGTGCCACCAGCATGGCCACGTGGGGCATGAACTTCATACCGCGAAGATCGGCACCACCGCACCGGTCAGAACGTGATGTTCGTTGGCGCACGGCGAAGCTGTCCTAGAGCGCATGGTCGCGTATGCACGATCGGGCATGCGCTCGCTAGGCCACCTGGCCGGCAAGGCCACCAGCCAACCACGCGAACGGCCGGGGAGATCCCCGCCGTTCGCGTTCGGTATGCCAAGGTCACACCTCGGCTGCGGCATTCAACACTCCCTCGGCCAGTGCGCTCAACTTCTTGTCGGCGCCCTTCTCATCGCTCAGGTTACTGTTGAGCAACTGCGCCACTTTCTTCAGGCCCAGTTGCTCGGCGAAGGCCACCATGCTACCATAGCTGGTGATCTCGTAGTGCTCGGCCTTCTGCGCAGCGGCCACGATACCGGCATCCAGGGCCGCATCGTCCTTGAACTCCTCCACTATGTCCTCGCTCTCTTCGATGATACCATCGATCGCCGCGCACTTCTTGCCCTTCGCGGGCTTATCCAACAGCGCGAACACCTCCTCTAGGCGTTCCACGTGCAGTTTGGTCTCTTCGTGGTGCTGCATCATGGCCTCCTGTAATTCCTCGTTCACGGCCGCCTTCCCCAGCTTCTTGGTGGCGGTTACGAGCCTCTTTTCGGCATAGTACATATCGGCGATGCTGTCCTCCAGCAATTTGTGCAGGCCTTGGGCCTTCTCTTTGGTGTTGGGCATGGGTCAAGGGAGATTGGTTTGGCCAAGCACAGGCCATTGCCGTGCCAGCCACGCGCACGCGCCTTGCACGCCACGCCCAGCGCGGGACCGGTGCTGGCGCGTCACTTCCCATCGCGTATGCCATGTGGCGCGGGTTCCACCCAGAGGCCGCACCAGTTGGGGAACAGTGGCTACGATCGGCGCATCGCTGGGCGGGGTTCGAAGGCGAAGGCCTTTCTAGTTATCAGTGCAGCGCTATCCGTCGCCAGACCACTGCTCGGAGAACTGACAACTGGCAACAGTGAACCATCCACCACGTCCTTCACCAACGCATACGTGGCTGCGCTGATGTTCACCTGCCCCACCTCGCCACTGCTTTCTCCCGAAGCATCGGGACGAAGACGCATGCGGAACGCGGTGTTCACCGCATCGCCCAGGTGTCGTACTGGAGTTTCTTCACACCCACGATGTAGGCCCCCACGGGGCTGATGTGTATGCCGAGGCGGATCGAATTGCCAATTCCTTACAAGATCTTGCCTGTAGCTTCGCTCGCGTGAAGCTCTTGGTGATAGAGGACGAACCTGAATTGGCGGACGTGTTGGTGCGTTCGCTCGAGCGCGAGCGCTATGTGGTGGAGCATGCCAAGGACCATGGCGCAGCCTTGCAGAAGATCACCGATCACGATTACGACTGCATCCTGCTCGACATCATGCTACCCGGTGGTAGCGGGCTGGAGGTGCTCCGCGAATTGAAAGCACTTGGCAAGTCAGGCAATGTGATCATCATTTCTGCTAAGGATTCATTGGAGGACAAGTTGATCGGCCTGGACCTGGGTGCAGATGACTATCTCGTAAAGCCGTTCCATATCGCCGAGCTCAATGCGCGCGTTCGGTCCGTGCTGCGACGCAAGGAATTGGGCGGAAGCAACACCATCGCGGTGTCGAACGTGGTAATGGACCTCGATGCACGCAGTGCTGAAGTGGACGGCCAAGCGTTGCCGCTGAACCGTAAGGAGTTCGACATGCTCACCTATTTCGTCCTGAACAACGGTCGGCTGGTTTCACGCGGTTCGCTGGCCGAGCACGTGTGGGGCGACCATGCCGACCAAGGCGACGACCTGGATTTCGTGTATTCGCAGATCAAGAACCTGCGCAAGCGCTTGAAACAGAGCGGCGCTGCGCTCGAGATCCAAGCCGTGTACGGCATCGGCTACAAACTGGTGGCCGTATGAAGTTGTTGAACCGCTCCCTCTTGCACCACTCGTTGGTGCTATTGGTCGTGCTGGCGGTGTGGGCGCTGGCCTTCTTCTTCATTGTTCGCAATGCAGTACAGCATAGCATCGATGAAGGCCTGGAGGACCAAGAGGAGATCATCCGTTTCCGCTTGGAACAAGACAGTTCGTTGCTGCACATCCGCGATCTTGGCTTGCACGGCTTCGCGTTCTCCCCGGCAACCGCAAAGTCAAGACCATACTACCGGGACACACTGCTATTCGTGCCCAGCGAGGGAGAAGTGGAACCGGTGCGCCTGCTTACCAAGACCTTCAAGTACGGCGATGGGTTCCAACAGCTCGATGTGTACACCAGCACGGTAGAAGAGGACGACCTGGTAGAGGATCTGCTCATCGCCGTGGTGGTGCTCTACGCCGTGTTGCTGCTCACCATCATGCTCGTGAACAACGTGGTGTTACGCCGCATGTGGCGGCCTTTCCATACCATCCTCGCAGAGTTGAAGAAGTTCCGGCTCGGCAGTGGCCGTTCGTTGGCGGAGGTTCCTACGGGGATAAGCGAATTCAACGAACTGAAGGCCGCAGCAGATGCCTTGGTACACCATGCGTCCGACACCTACAACAACCAACGCGCCTTCACGGAGAACGCAGCGCACGAACTTCAAACGCCCTTGGCCATTGCTATCAACAAACTGGAACTACTGGCCGAACAGGCAGAAGACCAAGTGGATGGAATGACCACCATCGGCGAAGTGCTTGAACTGCTGGAACGACTTACACGCTTGAACAAGTCGTTGCTGCTCCTGGCTCGGATAGAGAACCGGCAGTTCCCCGATGAGCAACGGATATCATGCAGCGAACTCCTCAAGCAGTTGATGGAGGAATTCGCGGACCTTGCGGCACACCGCCAGGTGGAATTGGAACTGCGGGTATCCGGCGATCTGGAACTCACCATGGACACCGGCCTTGCGCGGATCCTACTGACCAATCTGTTAAAGAACGGGATCGTACACAACCGACCGGGCGGCTCGGTGACCGCGCACGTGGAAACTGGCCAGATC
>JAEYWT010000236.1 GCA_023428865.1 Bacteroidota bacterium
CGGATGTCCATGATATCGAGGTTCGTTGCCCCGAGCCTGCCGAACGCTTCGATGTAATTCTGGCCTACTTCTTCGGGAATGCTACTAGCGCTGGTGATCACCGCGATCCGCTTTTCCGGACCACCGATCTCGTCCACCACACGGCGTAGGATACCTTCCTCGATGAAGTTGTGTGCGAAGACCTTGGTATTATGGCCGGCTTCCGGCTCCTTGCCCTTGTCTTCGTTACCGCCAATGGCGATGAGCTTTCCTTTGGGTGTCATTCAGCGTGATTATCCCCCGCCCCCGGGCCGTATACGCATCGTAAGGGAGGTGGGATGCGGCAGACCAACGGCGCTAAAGTACGGGAAGGCCATCGCAGGGTAAAGCCGGGGTGAAGTTTTGATGAACAACCGCCTGTCCCTATCTTACCCACGCCGAAGGTCCTTACCACACCCTCGGAAGCTGACCGATCACCCCAAACCACACCGCCGGTAGCCCCGGTGTTCCCCATGCGCATCCTCGAACTCAAGGCCATGCGTGGCCCAAACTACTGGTCTGTCCGTCGCCACAACCTCATCGTCATGCGCCTCGATATCGAGGACCTCGAGGAGAAACCCACCGACAAGATCCCCGGTTTCTACGAGCGCATCCAGGAGCTGTTGCCGAGCATGTACAGCCACCGGTGCAGCGAAGAGCACGAAGGTGGTTTCTGGGAACGGGTGAAACGTGGCACGTGGATGGGCCATGTGATCGAGCACATCGCCTTGGAGATCCAGACCCTCGCCGGCATGGAAACGGGTTTCGGTCGCACGCGAAGTACGCGTGACCATGGTGTCTACAATGTGGTCTTCAGTTATGTGGAAGAACCCGTGGGCATGTACGCCGCAAAAGCCGCCGTGCGCATCGCAGAGGCGTTGATCAGTGGGGAGAAGTATGATCTGGAGGCCGACATCCAACAGATGCGTGAGATCCGCGAGGATTCACGCCTTGGCCCTTCCACAGGCAGTATCGTGGCCGAAGCCGTTTCGCGTGGCATACCCTATCTGCGGTTGAATGGCCAAAGCTTGGTCCAGCTCGGCCATGGTATCCACCAGAAACGCATCCGCGCCACCATCACCAGCAAGACCAGCAACATCGGTGTGGAGATCGCCTGCGATAAGGAAGAGACCAAACAGCTGCTGGAGAGCTACGAGATCCCCGTACCCAAAGGGCGTGTGGTACGCACCGAAGAAGGCTTGGAAGCCGCCATCGAGTCCGTGGGTTTTCCATGTGTGATCAAACCCATCGGCGGCAACCACGGGCGCGGTGCCACCATCGGCATCAAGACCTTGGACGAAGCGAAAGTGGCCTTGGCGAAAGCGAAGGAGATCAGCCGCAGCGTGATCGTAGAGCGCTACATCACCGGCCTTGACCATCGCCTGCTCGTGATCAACCATCGTTTCATCTGCGCCGCGAAACGCACACCCGCTTGCGTGGTGGGCGATGGAAAGAGCACCATTACGCAGTTGGTGGAAGAAGTGAACAAGGATCCCCGCCGTGGTTATGGTCACGAGAACGTGCTTACCCGCATTGACATCGATGACCATACCTTGAAGCTGCTCGCACTGAAGGATCTTACGCCGGATAGCGTGCCCAAACCCGATGAAGTGGTCTACCTCAAAGCCACTGCCAACCTCAGTACCGGCGGCACGGCCGATGACGTCACCGAGATCGTGCATCCCTTCAACGTCTTCCTCGCCGAGCGCGTCAGCCGCATCATCGACCTTGACATCTGCGGCATCGACATCATGACCGATGATATCAGCCTGCCGCTCACTGAAAGTGGTGGTGCGGTGCTGGAGGTGAACGCCGCGCCGGGCTTCCGCATGCACTTGGATCCCACGGGCGGCATCGGTAAGAACGTGGCAGAACCCGTGGTGGACATGCTCTTCCCACCGGGCACACCCAGCCGCATCCCCATCATCGCCATCACCGGAACGAACGGAAAGACCACCACCACACGCCTCACCGCGCACCTCATGCGCAGCGTGGGTTACAAGGTGGGCATGACCTGCAGCGACGGTGTGTACATCCAGAATCGTCTGCTGATGAAAGGTGATTGCACGGGTCCAGCCAGCGCACAATTCGTGCTGAAGGAGCCTGTGGTGGACATGGCCGTTCTAGAAACGGCACGCGGTGGCCTGGTACGCAGCGGACTCGGTTTCGAGCATTGCGATGTGGCCATCGTCACCAACGTGGCAGCGGATCATTTGGGCTTGAAGGACATCCACACCTTGGAAGACCTGGCCCATGTGAAGAGCACTGTTCCGCGAAGTGTGCGCCAGGATGGATACGCCATCCTCAACGCCGATGATGATCTGGTCATGGCCATGCGTAAGCAGACCAACTGCAAGATCGCGCTCTTCAGCCTGGATGAGAACAACCGCCTGATCCGTCAACACTGCAAGCTCGGTGGTCTTGCAGCCATTTACGAGAACGGTTTCATCACCATCAGCAAAGGCCAATGGAAATTGCGGATCGAGAAGGCCGTGAACGTGCCCATCACCTATGGTGGCAAGGCCGTATTCAACATCCAGAACGTATTGCCCGCTGTGCTCGCAGCCTTCGTACAAGGGGTGAAGATCGAAGACCTGCGCCAAGCGCTGCTCACCTTTGTGCCGGGCGCTGCACAGACCCCGGGCCGCATGAACCTGTTCCAGTTCAAGAACTTCCAAGTGGTGGTGGATTACGCCCACAACCCGCACGGGTTCGAGGCCCTCGGCAAGTTCTTGAGCAAGGTGCCCGATAGCCCGAAAGTGGGTGTCATCGCCGGTGTAGGAGACCGCCGCGACGAGGACACCGTGAACCTTGGCCGCCTTAGCGCGCAGATGTTCGACGAGATCATCATTCGCCAGGACCGCAACCTACGCGGCAAGAGCGACGACGAGATCATCGCCCTCATGGTGAAAGGCATCAAAGAGGTAGACCCGAACAAGAAGTACACCATCATCAAGAAGGAAGAGGAAGCCATCCGCCACGCCATCAGCACGGCCAAGCCCGGCAGCTTCCTCACCCTCTGCAGCGATGTGGTGCCCGATGCCCTCGCCTTGGTGTTGAAGCTGAAAGAAGAGGATGAGAAGGTGGCGTTCAACCCGGCCGATATTCCGAATAGGAATCCGATGCTGGTGGGGTAGGGCTCATGTACGTAAATCGGTTCACGATTCACTTGGATCCATCCGGCGAGGCATCGCTCGGCGACAGGTTGATCGAGTTCAATCGCTGTGCGGCCTATTTCGAGGACATGTTCCATGCATTGAGAAAGAAGCGACTTGATGCTGCTGGTTATGGATTCGTTCATCTCGTCGCCACTGAGAAGAAGGGCGTTGTGGATCTAAGGCATGGTGGGCAGTTCATCAATCTCACGCTTTCTACGTCACTTTTCAATGGCATTTTGGAGAAGGCGTCGGGGACAGGCTCAGAGCTTTCGTCCGCTTTGCGCAGGCAGGTCTGACCATAATCTCAAAAGAACTTGCCGTTGACCTTTAAGGTTTCATGGAAGCGATCACGCTTATCGATGAAGAGGGTGCTGTGACCGCAATACCGCTGAGCATTTCTCGTTGGACCAAGGATCGAAAGTTCCAAGTACTTTTCGTTTGGGAACGACAGATGGGGCCGTCTCCCTTGCGGTTGATGGTCTTGAACAAGCAAAAGGATGTGGTCAAGGATGTTTTGCTTCATGAAGATATGACCTCATGGATGTTGGGGTATGAATGGAAACGGTCTGAGTGGGCTGATCACATGATCGTCGTTCGTGACCTACAAGGGCGCATAATCTCGAAGGTCGATCTCCAAACTTGCTGGAGTGCGAATCCCCGCTGAGTTTGGCCAAACTGCTCGTAGCCTGTGGCTACGCACAGCACGCTCAGCTACCCAGTACCACACTGCTCGTAGCCTGTGGCTACGCGCAACAAGAACAGCAACGCTGTAGCCTGTAGCAACGCGCAACCCGTACATCTATCCGGTAGCCTGCGGCTACCAACCATTCTTAAGGCATTGTCCAATTTGAAAGGGCTCGAATGACCCACGGTGGTGGCCATAGTAGCCAATACAAGCCCGTCGTCATCCATTCCGGCCAAGTGCCTCCACCAGTCCATTGGATCTGCCTTCGGCCTACTTTAAAGATCCAGCCTGTCTTACCCGCTCATCCAGCAACGCCAGTTTCCTACGGCAGTCGTATTCGCGCTAGAGCAAGGAGCCGATCAGGAAGATGGGCAGTCATGCAAAAGAGAGAAGCCGCCCATGTGAAGCGGCTTCTCTCCTTCGCGAGATGCATTTAGTTCTTCAAGAAAGCCGTGCGCGCGATGCGGTCGCCGAGGTTGTTGCGAAGTTGGATGGTATAAGCACCGTTCGCCAAGTGGCTAACATCGACCGTACTGGCCATGCGTTGTTCCAGCGCGACACGTCCTACGGCATCCACCACGGTGATGGAGTGTGCCTGATGCCCATCCAAACTGATGTTGAGCAGGTCATTGGTCGGGTTCGGGAACACCTTCAGGGCGCCTTGTGCATGCAGCTCATCCAGACCCACGCCGGATAGTACGACCATGATATTGTCGATGGCCCACCACCAATCCCAAGTCGCGTAGTACCGGAACCGGACTTGCGCAACGGAGGAGCCACCAGCGGCGGTGGTTATATTGAGCGTCTCGAATACCGGCGGATTAGGGTAGCCTACATTATCCTCCCACATGGCCACGTTGGTCCAAGTGGATCCATTGAAGACTTGCACGGTCGCAGTGGAACCGGTGAAATCCCTGAATTGATGGTCGAAGGATAGGGTGATGGTGGCCCCGCTACTGGCATCGAAAGGCGGGGAGACCAGGAAGGATTCCACGGTGTTGGAGGTACTTCCACTGCATTCGTCACTATCGATGAAGGCGAAGTACTCATCGAAGTTGCCGCCATGTGGAATGGTATCGACACCATTTTGGTTGAAGTAGTTCTCGCCGATCGCGTCCGGAGCGAATACCCACTCACAATCGGAGATGGGGCCGTTGGTGATCGTGAAGCCAGCTGTGCTCACTGCACCGGTAAAGCGTTCTTCGATCAGTACTTCTTGCGCTTGGGCGAGTTGCGTACCTAAGAGGGCCATTGAAAGTAGCAAGGGTGTAGTTGATCGTTCCATGGAAATGAGGTTTTGAAAAATGAAAGTACGTGAGTGTGCCCGCGTGTTAGTTTGGGATGGAGAAGGTTCTCCACGATCAACGGTTGGATCCTTAGGTGCGTCAAATGGGAACGAACACGGAATGAAGTGCCTTGGTCGGCTTACTATGATACCGTACCAATTGCGATCGGTCTATCATAGCAATACCAACGCATCAGCAATGTGGATGGCTGCCTTGCCGCAGTGTTCATACCGCACCATGTTGCCGTGGTCGCTGGGTATGACCATGGTGTTCACATGGGTGCAATGGCCATCCCAACCTCACCGGCCATAGGTCTCGCAGTGGAGAGGACCCAGCTACAGGGTCTCTCGGATCTTGCGGCCTGTTTCGCCTGTAGGCACCCGTAGAAGTGTCAATGAATTTGTATGCGAGTGAATGTTGTGGGGTGGGGCACCACAGTTGAGTGATAGGCAGAATTGGATCTGAACGCAACAAGATCGAGGACATAGTTGCCCGATCCACGTGAAGGTGAAGGGAACGGTTGCTAGCGTAAGTGAATGACTAGCAACCGTTCACCAATTGGAAGGGGATCGGGCTCGGAAGTTGTACTTCCGTTGGCATGAGCACCGATGAACACTATAACGAACCAGGCGGGCTACCCGAGCCACTGGAGGATCGCCAACCCAATGACATGCCTGCTACGCGCGGGATATTCTATGCGGTAGTGGTGGTCGCTTTCATTGCACTGGCGGTACTGGCGCTGCTGCAGCTAGGCTTCTAGGAACCAACACGTGGAGATCGTTCTTCGCTGCGTGCTCGAGCGCTATTCAGCGCAGCACGGTCACATGTCCACGCTGCTCATACACCGGACCAACCTTTACCCGGTCAGCATCCTCGTGGAACTGGTACACCAACTTCCACACGTAGACATCCGTCTTACAGGGTGCGCCGCCGATCGTACCATCCCACTTGGCCAGATC
>JAEYWT010000324.1 GCA_023428865.1 Bacteroidota bacterium
ATGTGCACCTATTGGCGCCGGCAGGTGTTCGGGCACATCATCGGAAAAGGCCCTGAAGCCCGGATGGAATTGACCAATGAAGGCCGTATCGTGGATGAATGTTGGCACGCCATACCCGATCATTTCCCGGAGGTGCGTTTGGACCAAATGCAGATCATGCCGGACCATTTGCATGCGATCATCACATTGAATGCCGCGTCGGACCGTGGCACAGCCGCTGTGACCCATTGGGTCGCGACTACGGATGCCGACGATCGACCAACCAAACATGCGACCGGACCCGCCCGTGGATCTTTAGGCGCCATCATCGGCGCCTTCAAATCGGAAACCACACGACGCGTGAACAAATTGAACAGCACTCCGGGCCGATACCTATGGCAACCGAATTTTCACGAACGAATCATTCGCGAACGTGTTGGTGAATATGAACGGATCGCCACCTACATCGCAGAGAACCCGATGAAATGGCATTGACCTACAACTACACCGACCAGCTCCACCGCACAATAGAGATCCCCTTCCACCCCCAACGCATCATCTCCCTCGTTCCCTCACAGACCGAGCTGCTGTACCACCTCGGCCTCGGTGATAGGGTTGTCGGCATAACGAAATTCTGCATCCATCCCGATGAATGGTTCCGCAGCAAACCGCGGGTTGGGGGCACCAAGGACGTGGACATCGAGAGGATCCGGATGCTGAAGCCGGACCTGATCATCGGGAACAAAGAGGAGAACGAACGCGCGAACATCGAAGCCCTGGAACAGGAATTCCCCGTGTGGATGAGCGATGTACGTAACCTAGATGGAGCCCTTGAGATGATCCGTCTCGTTGGTCAGCTTGTTGGGCACGAGCCAGAGGCTAGGCAACTCAACCATTTGATCGGAACCGCATTCGAAACGCTTCGTCCACTGGACCCACCGCTATCCGTTGCCTACGTCATCTGGCGCGAACCCCTTATGGTTGCCGGCAGAAACACCTTCATCGACGACATGCTCCGGCGCTGTGGATTGGAAAATGCCTTTGGTGACCGTGGCGATCGATACGTGGAACTCTCTCCCTCGGAATTGGCAGCAGCGGATCCGGATATAATCCTGCTCTCCAGTGAACCCTACCCGTTCCAGGAAAAGCACATCCTCGAATTCAACATGATCTGCCCGGGAGCACCGGTGCGGTTGGTGGATGGTGAGTTCTTCAGCTGGTATGGCAGCCGCCTGGCACAAGCTCCGGCGTATTTCGGCACGGTGTTGGCCGCTCTGGTGCCTCCTGTCAGCTAGGGAGTGAGTGCAGACATACGCGAACGGTCGGAATGGCGTTCAAGCGGCACCACAACCTACGCAGGTCGGATACTTTTGCACCGTTTGTTACGCATCGCCACATCCCTTCTAGCACTGTTCATTGGCTGCATCGTGGTCCATGGCCAACGCGTGGGCTTGGTACTGAGTGGTGGTGGGGCCACGGGCCTTACCCACATCGGTGTCATGAAGGCCTTGGAGGAGCATGGCATTCCCATCGACTACATCGCCGGTAGCAGTATGGGCGCCTTGGTGGGCGGGCTCTATGCATCGGGCTATTCACCGGCAGAGATCGATTCGCTCTTCCACACCGAGCTTTTCCAGACCATGGCCGAAGGTGGTATCGAGCCACGATTCCAGTACTATTTCAAGCAGGACCCACCCGATGCAACGCTGATCAACGTGAAGCTGGACCTGGACACCATGCTCCAGTATTCCCTTCCCACCAATTTGCGCGAACCCGCCTTGCTGGATTTCGAGCAAATGGCCATGCTCGGCCCTGTTTCCGCGGCGGCTGGTTACGATCTGGATAGTTTGTTCGTGCCCTTTCGTTGTGTGGCTTCGGACATCACCGATCGGAAGCCCATAGTCTTTAGCACCGGCGACCTGGCCCAAGTGGTGCGTGCCAGTATGAGCTACCCGTTCTACTTCAAGCCCATCCGTATGGATGGCCATTTGATGATGGATGGCGGCCTATACAACAACTTCCCCAGCGATGTGATGTATCAGGACTTCATGCCTGACTTCATCGTGGGAAGCAACGTGGCCTACAACAATCCCCCGCCTGGGGAGGATGACCTGCTGGGGCAATTGCGGGCCATGATGCAAGAGCACACCCAGTACGAGATCCAGTGCGAGAATGGGGTCATCGTTGAACCCCGTACCACCACATCTCTTTTCGATTTCACGAGCCCAGCATTGGCTATCGCCGATGGATACGCAGCTACCATGGAGCGTATGCCGGAGATCCTCGCACAGGTGCAACGGCGGGTGGATCCGGAGGTTTTGGCTGCTCGTCGTCGGGCATTCCGCAGTCGCATTCCGGATGTGGTGTTCGACCAACTACGCATACACGGCCTCACACGTGGCCAGACCCGCTACGTTGAACGGAGCTTGGACCGCGGCAAGACCGAACTAACGACCTCCAGCCTTAAGCCGAAATACTTCCGCCTTGTAGCCGACGGGAATATCTCTCGTCTTTATCCGAAGGCCACCTATACAGCGGATCGGAAGCGGTTCGACCTTGACCTGTACATGAAGCGGGAGAAGAACCTACAAGTGCGTTTCGGGGGCATGTTCTCCTCAAGGCCGATCAACACGGGAATGGTCGCCTTGCGCTACCACATCTTCGGTCGCAGCTCGGCGCATGTGGAGGCCATGTCCTACTTCGGCAAATTCTACGCCGCCGGTCAGGTGAAACTGCGCGCGTACCTCAGCACCAAAGCACCGATCTACCTGGAACCGGCTTTCACCCTTCACCGATGGGACCATTTCCGAAGTTTCAGCACCTTCTTCGATGAAGTGAAACCATCGTTCATCGTTATCCGCGAAGCCTATGCTGGCTTGAATGCTGGCTTGAGTCTGCACAACAAAGGGCTTCTGCGCTACGACCTGCGCTATGGAGAAACCTTGGACCGTTATTACCAAGGCACCAACTTCACCGCTGTGGATACCAGCGATGCCACCACCTTCCGGAATTTCTCCACGGGAATGATGATCGAGCGGAATTCATTGAACCGCAAGCAGCACCCCAATGCCGGTGAATCGCTTCAAGCCTCGTTGCGTTATGTGAACGGCGATGAGACCACGAACCCGGGATCCACCAGCCCCGATAACCTCATCGACCACCGTTCCAGCCACGATTGGTTCGTTGCCAAGGTCACCTTGGATAAGTACTTCCTTCCCCGTGGCAACTTCAAGTTCGGTTTCCTTGCAGAAGGCGTGTTCAGCACCATGCCATCGTTCCAGAACTACACCGCCAGCGTGATCCGGTCCCCGGTCTTTCAGCCCACACCGGAGAGCAAGACCTACTTCATCGAACAGTTCCGATCACCTAAATACATTGCCGGCGGTGTACGTACCATCATTGCCGTGGCCCGCAACAAGTTCGACCTGCGGTTGGAGGCTCACGTATTCCAGCCGTATGAGCCGTTCACACGCGCTACGGACAACAGCACCGAACTATCTGCGGCCTTCACCCAGCGCTACTACTTGGGTTCAGGCTCATTGATCTACCAAAGCCCAGTGGGGCCGGTATGGTTCAACCTCAGTTATTTCGATGGTCTACGCGAACCCTGGGCGTGGAGCCTCAATTTCGGCTACATCCTCTTCAACCAGAAGTCGCTGGAATGATCAACGACCTGCTGACCGCAACCGACCACCGACCGTGGCCGATGCCGCAGCAGCGCTGGGCCTATTATCAGGAATGGCGTGATGTGGTCTTCCTCCATTACCGGGTCGAGCCGGATGCATTGACGGCATTCTTACCACCATCACTTCAGCCGGATCGCTTCGATGGAATTGCCTGGGTAAGTTTGGTGGCTTTCGACATGATCAACGTGCGACCCTGGTATGCGCCAGCGTTCTCACCGATATCCGACTTCCACGAGGTTAACCTACGCACCTATGTCCAGCACGGCAACAGGCCCGGCGTCTACTTCCTACGCATCGATGCAGCGAAGCTTGTCTCTGTGGCGCTGGCCCGAACGCTCTCAATCCTTCCATATCGCCACGCGCCGATCACCCGGCGCACCGCGGAAGATGATGTACGGTCGTTCGATCTTCCGTCCGTTGAGGAAGGCTGGGCGCTGCGTTACCGTATCGGTTCGTCGAATGACAAGGCAAGTACCTTGGACACCTGGCTCACCGAGCGCTATTGCCTTTACCAAAGCGCCCGCGGCCGTTTGCACCGATACCACGTACACCACCGACCTTGGCCATTGAACACCGTCCATGTCGTTGATCCTCCACGGCTCGATCGGTGGCACGAACTTCGGCTCGGCCATGTGACAAGCGCCCACTACTCATCCGGTGTTGAAGTGGTATCCTGGGCCAGCGAAACCGTGAATTGAAGAGCGCCTATGATCACACATGACTTCCTCGATGCGTATGAGTCCGTCCTCGGCGAATACGAGAAACTACCCTGGGGTAAAAAGCCCGATGAGAAGCTTTGGGAGACCGTTGATGCGCTACTGCTCGACCTGCATATGATCAAGCACGGCTACGCCACCGACGGATACGCCAAGCATATCGAGAAGGAGTTGAAACGACTGAGCGCGGACGAGAGCGTGGTGGAAAGGCTGCGCTCCCTTCGGTTCTGAATTAGCCGTAGCATGGGTGCATAGAACGACAAAAGCCCTCATTGCGGAGGGCTTTTGTAAGTTGTAGAGGAGGAACTAAGCCTGCGCCGTAGGCCCTCCGAAATTCATGGGGATCTCGGGCATCTCACTTTCGCGGATGGTGCCGTGGACCTGCTCGAACTTCTGCACGTTATCCGCTAGGGCGCGCATAAGGCGCTTGGCGTGCTGCGGTGTAAGAAGGATGCGCGAGCGCACTTTCGCTTTCGGTACACCAGGCATCACACGCACGAAGTCCACCACGAACTCCGAATTGCTGTGGGTGATGATGGCGAGGTTGCTGTAGATACCATCGGCCACCTCTTCGCTGATCTCGATGTTCAGTTGATTGCCGCGGGGTTGGTCTTTCTGGTCGGACATGATCGGTTCAGATAAGAACGCACAGGGGCGCGAAAGATCGCGCCCCTGCCACGTTCATGGTTATCAGTCGTTCACTTGTTCGGTGGCAACGTTCTCGGCTTGCAGTCGGGCGTACTCGTCCTTGTTGGCCACGATGGTGCCTTGGTAGGCACGTGCACCGGTACCGGCAGGGATCAAGTGACCCACGATCACATTCTCCTTCAAACCGTTCAAGTGGTCTTCCTTGGCGCTCACGGCAGCTTCGTTCAACACCTTGGTGGTCTCCTGGAAGGAAGCCGCCGAGATGAAGCTTTCGGTCTGCAACGAAGCGCGGGTGATACCTTGAAGCATGGTGCGCGCCGTGGCCGGGTTGGCCGTGCGTGCTTCTGCCAGCTTCTGGTCCTTACGCTTCAGTGCGCTGTTCTCATCGCGGAGTTTGCGCATGGTCACGATCTGGCCCTCCTTCAAGGTGGTGCTATCACCGGCATCGGTGATCACCATCTTGTCGTATACCGCATCGTTCTCTTCCATGAACTCGCTCTTGTTCACGCTCTGCTTCTCCAGGAAACGGGTGTCTCCTGGGTCTTCGATCTCCACCTTGCGCATCATCTGGCGCACGATCACCTCGAAGTGCTTGTCGTTGATCTTCACACCCTGCATACGGTATACTTCCTGGACTTCGTCCACGAGGTATTCCTGCACACGGGTAGGACCTTGGATATCGAGGATGTCGCCCGGAGCGATCGAACCATCGCTTAGCGGTGCGCCGGCTTTGATGAAGTCGTTCTCCTGCACCAGGATGTGCTTGCTCAGCGGCACCAGGTAGTACTTCTTCTCGCCTGTGCGGCTTTCCACGATGATCTCACGGTTACCCCGCTTGATCTTGCCGTAGGAGATGATACCGTCGATCTCGCTCACCACAGCAGGGTTGCTGGGGTTACGTGCCTCGAACAGTTCGGTCACACGGGGCAGACCACCGGTGATGTCACCGCCTTTGCCAGAGCTACGGGGGATCTTCACCAGCACATCGCCAGCCTCGATCTTCTTACCGTCCTCCACGATGATGTGCGCACCCACGGGCAGGCTGTAGCTCTTCAGCTCTTCCTTTCCTTTGGGGTCCATGATCTTGATGGTCGGGTTCTTGCGCTTGTCGCGGCTTTCCACGATCACCTTCTCGGCGAAGCCGGTCTGTTCGTCGATCTCCTCGCGGTAGGTCGCGTTCTCTTCGATGCTCTCGAACTCCACCTTACCGGCGAGTTCCGAGATGATCACCGCGTTGTACGGATCCCAAGTGCAGATCAGGTCGTTCTTCTTGATCGCCTTACCACCCTTGTTGTAGTTGATGGCGCCGTATGGGATGTTGCTCGTGGTGAGCACGATACCCGTGTTGGCGTCCACGATGCGCATCTCGGTGCTTCGGCTGATGACCACTTCGGCGTCTTCGCCTTTGCGGTCCTTCTTGGCCACGGTACGCAATTCGTCGATCTCGAGAACTCCGTCGTACTTGGCGCGGATCTCGCTCTCTTCGGTGATCTTACCGGCAACACCACCCACGTGGAAGGTACGCAGGGTAAGCTGTGTTCCAGGTTCACCGATGGATTGTGCCGCGATCACACCAACGGCTTCACCACGCTGAACCATGCGGCCAGTGGCGAGGTTTCGACCGTAGCACTTCACGCACACGCCCTGCTTCTGTTCGCAGGTGAGCACGCTGCGTATCTCCACTTCTTCTATCGGGCTGCTGGCGATCGCTTTTGCGATATCCTCGTTGATGTTCTCACCGCTGGAAACGAGCAGGTCGCCCGTTTGTGGGTGATAAACATCATGCACCGCAGTGCGACCCAATACACGATCGTACAGGCTTTCCACGATCTCTTCGTTCTTCTTCAGCGCCGTGGCCACCAGACCGCGGAGCGTACCGCAATC
>JAEYWT010000359.1 GCA_023428865.1 Bacteroidota bacterium
GCGCGAACGTGCCTTTACCCGGCCGATGGCTTACCGGTGGAGTAACGCTAGAATGGAACAAGGCCAACAACTAAGGGCATGGTAGCAGCATCACCGACCTTCATCCTCCGTTCGTTCCGACCGAGCGATCTGGATGCGTTGGTGCGTTACGCCAGCGACCCAAGCGTGGCAGCCAACCTAACGGATTCCTTCCCGAACCCATTCACCGAAGAGGCTGGTCGTGTGTTCATTGAACGTGCATTGGCAGGTCCGGCCTTACGACGTTGTATCGAGGTGAACGGCGAATTCGCTGGTGCCATCGGCCTGCACCCGAAAGATGATCTCTGGCGCAACAACCTGGAGCTGGGCTACTGGCTCGCGGTGGAACAGCGCGGAAAGGGGATCATGGCCGAGGCCATCCGCCAGATAGTACAGTTGGGTTTCGATCACTTTCCGCAGGTCACACGCATCTATGCTTCACCCTTTGGCAGCAACACCGCCTCGCAGCGTGTGTTGGAGAAGGCGGGCTTCACGTTGGAAGCCACCCTCTACGGCACCTTGGTGAAGAACGGTGTGGTGCAGGATGAACTGATCTACGCGGTGCGACGCTGAACCGAACCAGCAGCGCTAAACGCGAGAAAGGCCCATACTGCTGGCTGGTCACTGATCTTCCACGGGTACAACGGGTGCCTTGCCCTTCCATAGCCCGAGGTTGTAGACGAGCACCACATGCAGCGTGCTGTTCTTCTCCACCACATCGGCACCCATGGCGGCACCTGCGCGATCGATGGTCTGATGGAGGTAACCTGCCAGTACATTCAATTCCTTATTGACGTGGTAGCCGAGCAAGGCGCTAGCGCGGTTCTGGCTGAAGCGATTGCCTGGGGCTGTCCCACCCAGGCTCAGGAAGATCTCGTCGTAGCCGTTCAATGTCCATGGCGTGTCTTTTCCGAGGGGCACGGTAAGCCACACCCGGTAGCGGAAACGATCCGACTCGCCATAGCCATCGAACCGGTCTGAACCATCGGCATCCGGTGCCAGGCGTGCCATCCAACGGTGCTCCCACCGATAGCGATGCTGCATACGCACCTTGTTGATCAGGCTGGTGAACTGCACTTGCGCGAAACCGTGGTGTTCCCAATTCGCGAACCGGATGGGATGTGCGCCGTAGCGGTAGTTCTCGTAGTAGCTGTATCCAGCAGTGAGCATCACCTTGTCGTGCAGGTGGAAATTCACTGCAGGGCGGATCAGGAGCTGCTGGGCATTCGTTCCCAGTTCCGCGCGGCGGATGTGGAACTCGCTGTGCAGGCTCCATCGTTCCAACACCCGATGATCACCCCAATGGCTGAACCAGAAATGCGCATTGGGATCCTGTAGGCGTTGGGCCGTCATGGGAACTACCAGGAGGAACAGCGGGAAGAAGAAGATCGATCTTATGCTCAATGCACGGGTCTTTGACGCGGGTACAAAGATCGTGATGCCATCGACGAACAGGTTGCGAGGGCCACTGTTCGCTGCCAAGGCGCGCTGGATCGCACGATATGTCGAGTCGTATCCATAGGAGATCAAGAGTAGCAGTTGGACAAGCTAGCTCGGGGACAACCGGAGCAGCTAGCTACATAGTTTTACGCCATGCGAATAGCCCCTCTCCTATTTCTTGTCTGTACGTTACCGGCGCAGGCCCAGACCTCCGTGCTCTTCATCGGCAACAGCTATGTCACAGCCAACGATCTGCCCAACACCTTTCGGCAACTGGCCCTTTCGCTGGGCGAAACGGTGACGGTGCAGACTTCCGCGCCGGGTGGTTACACCTTGTACCAGCATTCCACCTACGCGCCTACGTTGGATGCGATCACCGCGCAGAACTGGGATTTCGTGGTGCTGCAGGAACAGAGCCAACTGGGCGCGTTGCCGAGCGATGTGACCACCACCGAGTACGGCATGTTGCAACTGATGGCTGAGATCGAAACGAATTGGGAATGCACCTACCCCGTGCTGTACATGACCTGGGGTCGCGAGAACGGCGATCCGCAGAACTGCGCCAGCTTCCCCTTCATGTGTACCTACGCCGGCATGCAACAGGCGCTGCGGACCAATTACGTGGCCCTCGGGAATTTCAATGATGCGTGGGTTTCGCCGGTGGGTGCGGCATGGGCCACGGTGCGCGCGCAACATCCGGAGATCGACCTTTACGTGGACGATGGCAGCCACCCGACAGTAGCTGGCACCTACTTGGCAGCCTGTGTATTCTACAGCAGCTTCTTCCACACGAGTTGCGTGGATGCCACCTTCACCAGCGGATTACCAGCGGAGACCGCCGCCACCTTGCGCAGCGTCGCGAGTGCAACCGTACTGGACGAATTCGAGACGTGGAACCTGGACATGCCCAACGGCACCGATGCGTTGCTTGATGGCTTTACCATGGGCGCCGACTTCGTAACGCTGGTCCACAACGGCGCTGGCGAGCACCTGTGGACCTGTACCAACGGCCAGAGCTTCACCACGGACACGGTCACTTTCACCTTCGGGACTTCCGGCTCGTTCGTGGTGACGCACACCTACAACGACCCGTGCGGCAATACGGACACGCGCACCTTCACGTTCGACATGGCGGTGGGTTTGGATGAGTTGGGCGCGAAGCCGCAATACAACGTGGTTAGTGTTTTACCCGGTTCTGTTGAAGTGCAGGGTGCGGGAGCTGCTGGAACGCTCACGTTATTCGATGCGCAGGGTAGGATGCTGGTGAACGAACGGATCGGTGGATCGAAGGCGATAGTGGCTTGCCCTCCTGGGTTGTTGTTCTGGGTGCTGAACGACGCCCATGGAGTGATGACACGTGGAAAGGTGCTGGTGCAGTGATCTGCACACATTTCATGAGACTACGCGAGGGACCGTACTACATCACCTGATAGGGCGATGTGTCTGCCTGGCGGTAGGCAGGTTCGAGGAGTTCAAGTTTGAGGGTCTTGCGGTCCATGGCGGGCGGGGTTGATCAACGCTACCTTCCCATGCCGAAGTAGTGCTTCAACGGCCGCTGGTGCATGTGGCGTATGCGGTGGACCACGATACTGCGCTCACCTACCGAATAGATCACGTGAATTGGGAACACGGCCAGCGGTGCGGACCGGAACTGCCAATGGCGGATCTGGAAGCCGTTCGGATACTGAATGATATAACGCCAACAGCGTTCCAGTTCGTCGCGAAAGCGTGGACCCGCATCAGAGTTCAGCCCTTCGAGATATCGTTGTGCATCAGCATCGTCCTTCCGTGCCGCAGCCGATACAAGAAAGACCAGGCTCATTTCCCGAGGTCCTTCTTCAGGTGCTCCATCACCTCCTCGATCGTGTAGAAGGTCCCCTCGCCTTTTTCGGCCTGCTCCCGTTCCCGGTCCATGGCATCCCACTCTTCGGCGGTGAAGTGCGAGGCATAGTCCTCCTGCTCAGACTCTACCGAACGCAACACTTCCACCAAAAGCTTCCGTACCACCTCCGCCGTGTACATCCAAACCACCAGCTTAAGGTAAGGGGCTTGTCCCTGTCTCTTAAACACAACA
>JAEYWT010000281.1 GCA_023428865.1 Bacteroidota bacterium
CATCTATCGCTTCGCCCTGAAGCACTTGCGCGACGAAGACCTCGCCAAGGACGTGGTGCAGGAAAGCTTCGCACGCCTGTGGACGAAACTCGAGGATGTGGACGGGAACAAGGCCAAGAGCTACCTCTTCACCACCGCGCACCACGTGATGGTGGATGAAGTGCGCAAAGGCAAGCGCAGTACCCGCATGGAAGAACACCACGAGGACCTGCGCAGCAACTCGCAACACCAGCCGGATCTTAAAGAGGTGCTGGATGCTGCATTGGCAACGCTGCCCGCGATTCAACGGAGCGTGGTGCTTCTGCGCGACCTCGAAGGATACACCTACGAGGAGATCGCGGAGCTCACCGACCTGAACCTGGCCCAGGTGAAGGTGTACATCTATCGCGGGCGCACCGCATTGAAGGAATACATCGGCCAACTCGACCTCGTGATTTGAACCAGCACATCGACCATACCAACTACGAAGCCTGGCTGCTGGATCGGCTGGAAGGCAACCTGACGCACGAGCAAGAGCGGGCGTTGGAGGCTTTCCTGTTGTTGCACCCCGAGCTGGCCCCGTTGGACGATGAGCTGCCCACCGTTCAGGAGTTGAAGACCAGTTTGAGCGCGGCCGACAAGAACAGGTTGAAACGCACGCTGCCACCGGTCGGCTTGGTGAAGCATAGCTCGGTGGAAGACCATTTGATCGCCAGGCTGGAAGGTGACCTGGATGCCGACCAACGCGAAGCCCTGCGGCTTTACCTGCTCGCACATCCCGAGTGGCAACAGGCCGAAAAGACCTATGCACTCACCAAATTGGTGCCGCAGGCCATGGCCTACACGGCCAAGCGTTCACTGGAGCGGCACCTTCCACCACAAGGCATACCGACCGAGCATACGCTAACAGACTTCCTTATTGCTCGGCTGGAAGGCGATCTTTCAGTGGAACAATTGCACTCGGTGGAGCAGCTGGTGGCGAACAACCCCGTACATCAGCGCACCGTTGACCTAGTGAATGCGACACGCGTCCCTGCTGTCCCTGTCGTTTTCGCCGACAAAGCCGGCCTGAAGAGGAAGGAAGGTCGCGTGATCGCCTTCTCCTTCAATACGTGGTCGGTACGACTTGCGGCGGCGGCTTCCATCGCGCTGCTTTTCGCGGTAGGTATGTGGTTCCTACGCTCGCCGGAATTGGGCGATGATCGTTTTGCACGTGTGCCAACACCACAACAAGGGGCGAAGGGTACCCCAGTCCCCGAGAAGAAGGACGGTGAGCACGATCGGCTAGAGGTGGTTGTACCATCTCATGAGTCCACACCCACCCAGCCGGGTTCCAAGCAGGATGCTTCCAAGGCACACTTCACACCTGCACGCGTCCATGAGCAACAGTCGCCAACTCCAGTGCAGCCGCGTGAGCTGGCACCAACATCCGTGGAAGAACCCATTCTGGCTGAAGTTCCGCAGGAGTCCGTGTCGGAACCGAGCAGTGGTCCTGATAAGGGTTACGAGGCGGGAACACCCGAGGAAACCTTCGAGGCGTTGGCTCATCAGCCTGCGAGAACCGAGGCTCCAGCTCCGGTGAACAATGAACGGACCGTGGGCGAACTGCTCGCCAGCACCTTGCGCGAACGGGTATTGGACGCTCCTGCGCGGGAAGCCACACCGTTGGATGGTGCCGATGCCGTAGCGGCTGTTGATCGCACCTTGAAAGCTGTCGGCGGCGAGCGTACGGGCCTTGCCGTACAGCGCAAAGACAACGGCGCGGTCAACGGCTTCAACCTGCGCTTGGGCCGCAACTTCGCGATCAGCGCCAGCCGCTGAACACAGACCCCAAGGAGGTTATAGTAGGGCCGCTGGAACGGGGGATCCGAACGAGCTGATCGACTCGATCCGTAAGAGATGAGTTCACCACCTGCGTATTCCGTGCAGGTTCCCACAAGCTACTTCCAGTTCTTATTGTGTTTCTGTGCGATGCGGCTAACCACAGGGCAGGGTTAGGTATCCGCTCATCACCGTTCGTCAGCCGTTCATCACGATCCGCATCACCGATCGTAACATAGCCCGGCACATGGGCGTCTTATGCTTGAATGTCCACAACACCACAAGCGCCATGAAAACCACGATCTCCCGCTCGCTCCTGCTGCTCGCCACCGTGTTCACCTTCGGGTACACCAACGCCGCCGAACCGGTGCGTATGAACGCCCGCTCCAAGAAGTCCACCCTGGAACGCTCCTTGGATCGCGCCCTCAGCAACAACCTCGCCTACCCGCTCTTGGCCAAGGATGACATGAACGGCGAGGTCTACGTGAGCTTCGTGATCAATAAGGAAGGCCGCGTAGAGGTGATCGAGTGCAGTTCGGCCAACGCGAAACTGAAGGACTACGTGCTCCGCAAGCTGGCCCGCATCGACATCGGCGATAACCCAGATGGCAGCTGGAAGACCACCCGGATGGTGTTCAACTTCCGCCCGGAGAAGGCCTGAGCGCAACGCCTCCACCCATGCAAAGGAGCCCCGGAACGCGGGGCTTCTTGCTTTTTTCACCGGTGCTGTAACTCCTGGGCAAGCAGCCCGTCGTATGGATAGATAACCGACGCCATGAAGATCCCATTCACCCACCTGGTCCTTGCCGCGCTGCCCTTCAGCCTTCACGCGCAATCCGACACGGTGCGCACGGAGCAACGGACCACCACGACACGCTTGGAGTTGAGTGTGGGTAGCAACGGTGCGACCAGTCGCGTTACCACGGATGTTACCGATACCACCAAGCACGTGGACAACGGGTTCACCATCAACACCAAGCGTAAGAAGATCACCATCCATAGCGAAGACCGGGATTGGGTCTCGCAAGAGGATAGTGTGAAGGACGTCCTTCAGGAACTACGTAAAGAGCGCCGCAACCAGTTCACCTACTGGAGTGGTATCGACATCGGCGCCAATGCCTTGTTAGGCCCCGATGGCAGCGGAGACTTCCCTCGGGAGTACGACTTCCTTCAATTGGACCAGGCGCGTTCACGCTTCATCTCCATCAATTTCATGGAGCAGAAGATCGAATTCGGATCGCATCATGTGGGCCTGCTCACCGGCCTGGGTTGGGAGTTCACCAACTACCGCTTCAAGGACAACGCCGTGATGCAGTTCCAAGGCGATACCATCACCGCGCAATATGTGGACAGCCCTCAATTCATCAAAAGTAAATTGCGGCAGAGCGGTTTCCGCGTGCCCTTGATGCTCGAGTTCAACACCAAACGCGCCAAATTGCCCAGCGAGGCCGAGATCATCGCTGCTGCAGCCGATACCGTGGGCGGTAAGAAGCCCCGCTCCTACAGCTACACCAACAAGAAGAACTTCCACATCGCCCTGGGTGTGGTCGGCACCTGGTACTACGATAGCATGTACAAGCAGAAGTACCGCCTGGATGGCCAGGTGCAGAAGGACATCGACAAGGGCGATCATCGCTTGCTGCCCTACCGCTTGGCAGCATCCGCACGCATCGGCTACGGCAGCCTGAACCTCTTCGCGGAGTATGCTCTCACCCCGCTTTTCCAAGACAAGGTGATGCCCGAGCTCACCCCGCTCAACGTAGGCTTGACCATCATCGGGTTCAACTAGTACGAAGCGCAGCGTTACCGTACTACGAGGGGTTGGATCCAAAGGCCGCGACGAACGGGAACGTTCGCTCGCGGCCTGCTCGCGTAGGCCTTGAAGCAGGATACTCCTACTTTTACCGCCCCTTGCACTGAAATCATAGCTGACCATGGGCCGCATCTTCGAGAAACGTAAGCACAAGATCTTCGCACGCAACGCCAAGCTGAGCAAGCTCTTCACCCGTATCGGTAAGGAGATCGCCATGGCGGTGA
>JAEYWT010000410.1 GCA_023428865.1 Bacteroidota bacterium
TCGGCATGCACTTGGGTGGAGCCAACTACTTGGGTGAAATGGGAGGTACCGATCAACCTCGCCGCGACTTCGTGTGGGACATGAAGATGAGCCAGACGCGTTGGGCCATTGGAGGTTTCGCACGCCGGAAGATCAACCGGTTGATCTCGGTGAACACCGGTCTGTTATACCTGCGGATCCAAGGAGCCGATGCGCTCTCTTCGTACCGCCCCCGGTTAGGACGCAACTTGAACTTCCGCAACGACATGCTGGAGTGGTATGTGCGTCCGGAGTTCACCATTTTCCAAGATAACGACTTGGGTGGTCGTGGTCGTTATCGGATGGATTTCCGTTTGTTCGGCTACGTTGGGATCGCGGCGTACTACAGCAACCCCAAAGGTCAGATCAACCGCACTGGGGAGTTCTATGCGCTACGACCGCTCACCACCGAGTTGGTCGATTATTCGTCCATCGGTGTTTCTGTGCCGGTGGGTCTCGGCTTCCACTTCACGCAGCGCCGTCGCCACCGCTTCGGCATGGATCTAGGTTGGCGCACCACCTTCACGGACTACCTAGATGATGTAAGCACGACCTACAAGGATCCAGATCTGTTGCCTGAGGGTCGCGGTGGATTGGCGTTCACTCTTTACGATCAACGACCACTCGTACCGGAAGGTGTAGATGTGCCGCGTGCGGACAACTATGGTTACCCCAATAGCCCTGGCCCATCGTTGAAAAAGGAGAACCAGCGCGGCGACCCCACACATAACGACAGCTACCTGACGCTTACCTTGACGTACAGCTATGTACTGCGTGGCCAGTCGAACTTCTACCGCCAGCGTTACAACTGGATGCGCGGCAACAAACGTGTTGGCCGCAAGTCCCGCGCGAAGTTCTAATAGCGAAAGCCTGCAACAGAGGGGGTCGACTCGATGAGAGACGGCCCCTTCTCCTTTTCCGGGGGGACAACGTGCAGCCCTAGCCGGTGGATCAGTTCCTGTCGATCAACCCTTATAGCGCAACTGAGCGATGATCCGTTGAAGCCCTTCACGTAGGGGCAGGGCAGGCCTACCGAGCAAAGCGTTCATTCGGGTGACATCGGGCATTCGGCGCGTCATATCCCCTTCTTCCAACGGAGGTAGGTGTACGATACGCGAACGGCTATCCGTGAGCTCTATGATAAGCTCGGCCAATGCCTTGATGGTGATCTCATCATTGGAGCCGATATTGACCACATCGTTAAGGACTTCACCCTTGTGGAACGCGTTCAAACAGGCCTCGATGTTATCATCGATGTAGCAGAACGTACGCGTCTGGAGTCCATCGCCATACAACGTGATGTCCTCATTGGCCATGGCCGCACGGAGGAACTTGGCCACTACGAAATCTCGGCTTTGTTTGGGGCCATAGGTATTGAAGAATCGGAAGATGGTGTACTCCAGACCGAATTCCTTGTGGTAGGAGCGCAGAAAGGCTTCGCCGATGTTCTTGACGATCGCGTATGGTAGTTTGGAGTTGAGCGGTGTGGTGCGCTCGTTCTGTGGTATCTCCACCGGTTCGCCATATACCTCGCTGCTGCTGGAGAACAGTACGCGCTGAACGCCGGTATTCTTGGAAAGGTCCAGCACATTGCGGATCCCATCGATATCACGCAGTACCATGACCGGGTTATCCGTAGTGCGCTTCACACCAACCGTTGCGGCGTAATGGAAAACGTGGTCGAACTTGTAGGCGTAGAACACACTGCTGATGTCCTCGAAGCGGTTGACATCGCATTTGATGAAGTGGAGGTTGCCCTTGGCGGGGTCCTTCACCTTGGCGACTTCTCCGGTAAGGAGATTGTCCACCACCACCACCACGTTGGCCGGATCGTTCGCGAGTTTGAGGGCCAGATCACTGGCGATGAAGCCAGCGCCTCCGGTTACTAGTATGCGAGCCATGTTCTTCGGTGAGGCGGTAAATCTAGGTGTTGCGCGTTGCAAGAAGTGAAAAGCAAACCACGAAACTGAATGGACTAGGTGTTTCGTCGGGTGCGGCGCCGTACAAAGCTGATCGCAAGAGCCAGCAAGAGCGCTGTGGATGCACCATACCAGAACACCGGACTGGTGAGGTTCTTTTTCACCAGGTATGGAACACGTCGCCAATTGAATGGCTCGACCTTGCTCTGCCGCGCCTCCCACCAAGCAGCGTCGTACGTGTTGACTGGAAAGGTCTCCTCTCCGGTAAGTGACCACAACTTCCATCTGATACCGGATGCATCCACATCGGCGATCAACAAGGCATCGCGCAATTGGTCGCGCACAGCACATTGGATGTAGGTGATATGGGTATCGTGCTCCTGGAAGAACAGACTGGCCGGTGCACGCCCCGCCATGCTGCCACTGATCCAGTACACCTCCGTGCTCGCAGCCATCCGCTTGATCAAAGGCCACACATCGCGCTTGTAATTGTTGCCGGTGAGTGACCGGGTATTGCCTGAGAAGAGCGCACTGTAACGCGGTTCATCCTCCGCCCATACCGGCCGGTGGGATACGATGAAGACACGATCAGGCTTTACCGTTGCGACCTCTGCAGCAAGGTCTTCAAGCATGGCCAGTTGATCGTCCTTGATATCGCTGTTGTCCCGTTCCGTGTCCAGCAGAATGATCCTATCCTTCCCCATGTCGATGCGCTGCGGCATGGGTGTGCGAAAGGCGCGGCCTTCGAGGTCGTGATTCCCGGGTGCGTTGAACAAGGGCAGTTGAAGCCGCTGGAACAACGCACTGGTGTAGCGTGCGCTATCCTTATCTGGCTGAAGGAACAGATCGCCGGTACTGAGCAGGACATTCGCTTGCGTGGCATTGATCGCGTCGATATTGGCCAGAACAGTCGCCGCTGGAAAGCCCGATGCGTTGGTACTGGCGCCGTGGAAGTGACCACCGATGACCAAACGATACCGCCCAGCACTATCCGGAGGTACAACGGTTCGACCGGAATAAGGTGAAACTTGTGCAGGTGCCAGCACCTCTGAGAAGATGGCTAGGATTAGAAGCGCTTGTTTCATGAGTTCATCCTGTTCTGGGGCGAAGCATTTCGGTACCGATCCATGGGAACAAGCCAATTGATCGGTGAAGTCCTACTCCATTCCACCAAGATCTGAACCATATGGCCTTGGATGATCATGACACCTGTCTTACCGGCTGCAAGTCAACCTCCTTGTCTTCTTCTGGCGCTTGGTTCTCTTCACTATCCTCATCCCAACGCACGATCTCTTCCTCGGTGACCATGGTGATGATGATGAGCAGGATGATGGTGAAAGGATTCAGAGAACTCACCAACCAGGATTCATAGGTGATGGAGAACATCACTCCGAACATGACCCCAAGGCTGAAGGGCACGAGCTTACTTGCTTTGACGAAGATGAGGATGAAGCTGCGCAGGAATAGGACAAGTCCGACGATGCCCACGTTGAACCAGAAGGACAAGTAGGAATTATGCACTCCACCCTGGTGCCCCATCCGCTCCAAGTAGAGTCGGTGTTTACGCATGATCCGTTCATCGTTCGCGAAGCCACCGCCAAAAACGAAATAATCCTGAATGTGCTTCCAAGCGAAGTCCCAAGCAAAATACCGTCCACTTCCAGATTCCAGGGTTTGAAGACGGACATAATCCTCCAAGCCAAAAGCGGTGACGATCGGCGCGATATTGCTCAGCACCAATTCGGAAAGGCCGAATACAGCAAGCAGGGCCATGAAACCGAACACCGGACTCGCCGAGAAGAATCGGCCAAAGACCAGGAAGATCAACACCGCCACCAAGGATGCCCGGGACCCCGAAATGATCAGGAAGTAGGTGGCTGTGCCGTACACGAATATCTTCTCCTTCCAACTGAGCAATCGTTCATTGATGGACGACGCTGTAACCGAGACCATGATCAGTAACACGCAGAACAAAGCCATGCCGTTCGGATTGCCGAACAAGCCTCTGAAGCGGCCGATCATGAACGCGTAGAACTCTCCGTGGAACCATAGGACGAAGTACCCAGAGAGCAGGATCACCGCCATGAATTTGACCAGGTTCCGAAAGAAATCCCAACCGATGAGACGGAAGTTGTACAACACGTAGTTGGGGACGATCAAATACAGCAATGAATAAGAGATTGTCTTCTGCAGACCCACGACCAGGTTGTTCGAGAACACCAGGGGGAAAAAGCTGTAAATGAAGAAGGGCAGGAACACATTGAACACCTTGGAAAAGGGAACGAAGCGATACCGCTCCAACAAGAATATGACGGACAACGCGGTGATGTAAGTATTCTTGGCTCCCTTGAATACTTGCATCTTGAAGAACCATGGAGTGATGTCGGAAAGCACCAACACCATGATGAGGCCGAAGATCATGTCCGGCCATAGATCCCGCGATTTGATGAAGAAGACGGAAAAGGGCATCAATACATAGAGGAAAGGACGAGCATATACCCCGACCAGAATATAGATCAGGATGAGTATGACGAGCTGATAGTTTCGTGAGAAGAACTCCCTCATTAGGATCGTATCAAGGTTGTTCTTCGAAGGACTTCAACTGCTTCAACACGGCTGTACTGCGCTCACGAGCATATGTACGCATCACTTCGATATGGGAACTCCATGCTGGAACATCGGCCGGTTTGCGCCACCGGGCGGTATGGCGCTCCATTTCTGGTGATAGTAGATCCACGAAACGATCCAGAACGGCCAACGAACGGTCCGGGTGGAACGGTCCATTGGCCAGGGCAGTGGCCAGGGCGATGAAGCGAGCCTTCAACACAGGAGCACGCATCATGGCCCAGAACAAGCGCGTTACGGGTACATCCATGATGCGTGTGCGGTGGAACATATCGCCTTGTGGGCCTGCCTGTGCTCCAAACCCAAGGTCGGAATCGCCCATGATGAAGTACCATCGACCATCCAATGGCCTTTGCCCTTTAGGCTCACCGGAGTACTTCCAGAACTTCACATTCTGATTGGGCCAATCCATGTTGCCAAGGATCATCTGTGATGCCATGTACTGCAGGAATCCATCAACATCCACTGTGGCATGCAAGGTATCCAGCCACGCAGCAGATGCACCATCGAAAGAAGCGGCGCGGCGCGTGAACGACTCGAATTTCGCTACCTCATGCTCATCACCACGGTAGAAGCGTGCCTCATCCTCCAGGATGGTCACATCCTTCTTATCGATCACATACCGACGCGCTATCTCTTCCTCATCCATTCGTGGGCGCAGATGATGCACGCCCCAATAGGCGCCGTTCAGATAGACCACACAACTGCGATGGCCGGAGACCTCGAAAAGCGAACCCTTGCAAAGCTCGTGTTGAAAGGCATCGCGTAGCATGGCTTTGACCTGGTCGTTGCCTGCGGCGCGCACTACCATGGCATCGTAGCCCTCGCCGATCACTTCATCGAAGAGATCATACCGCAATGGTCCATGAAAACCTATTCGGAACGCGTGTTGCGGAAAGCCTCGTGTCATTTGTCCATTGACCCGCACCTTCACGGCCGTCTCGAATCCTGTGGTTCCATCGGGACGGATGAACTGCATGCGCCCTGCACGTTCCCAGGCCTTGCCACGCATATGGAAATTGCCGGGATACTTCCACCATCGAGGGTCGCGAGCTTCGGCGATGGCCATCTTCTTCGGTGCTTGGAAGATCGCATTCCCTACCACCAATAGGCCGGTATCCGGATCCAACAATGCACCGGTAGGCAGTACGAGGGAAAGCACCGGTAGGGCACCATGATCCTGGAAAAGCATGGTATGCAGCCGTTCTTCGGAACGGCCTTCATCCACAGCCCTTGCCACCCGGATGATCTGTGCGGCGGGTAACCCGCTCAACGGGTGCCGCCAATTGAGTGAAATAGGTGTAGCAAGCATCCGTGAAACCTCGGCCCGATCCGGCTCTAAGGTCAACGCGTATCCTGCAGTGACCGGCTCGAACACACCATTGGCGCCATGGGCGACCAATAGCCGTTCATTCTCTCGTGCGCGCGGTTCGATGGTGGTCCCGATATGCTGGTATGCGAGGTCTGGCAGTGCATTGGAAGGAGCTTCAGTAGCCAGAACACGTGGCGCAGGTGCCGACCTTCCTACCCAAGAAGCAAGGACGAATGCCCCTCCCAGCAGAAGTACAAGGCCGGCCAAGGTGAAGCGTTCGTTCCCGTGCGTCATCCTTTATGCCACGGTTGAGCCCGAACGAGCCCAACGCATGATGGGAACGAAGACCAACAACAAGGCCCCCACGATGACGGATGAGCCAGATCCACAACCAATCCCGATGAGAAGCAGCGTGAACAGATCAAGATCGCCCCCTTCCTTGCTCCGCTTACCGACAAGAACCGCAGCGGCTAGCACGAGTGCGGCCAAGGGCAACTGTGAACGTACCAAAGCAGCTGCCAGAGCAGCCACCAAGGCCCATAAAGCCGCATTGCGAGCCTCGGTCATCCGTTTTCGGGAACCAAGCCAGCTTGTGAAATAGCCGAATACATAAGCGGCCACGAGCGTAAAGAGCACATTGGGGATGTCGTGGGCAGAGAAGTGCCCCATATGATCGGCTATCGTGCCCTTCAAGTCCATGGTGATCCAGCTTTGGCGCCAAAGCTAGCCAACCGGGTCTAGCGGGAATGGCCCTTCCGCTATCTTTGGAACGACATGAGGCAATACCTGACCCCGCTCCTGACCTTGGTGGTCCCGATCGTACTTTCCGCGCAGTCGACCCAGTTCCTGAGCGGTTCATTGACGATCGCTGAGGGCACCTCCCTGCGTTTCCAGGGCCCTGGCGAATTGGTGATACAGCCTGGCGCTGCGATCATCAACCATGGTGTGATCGACTTGGGTGACGCGACGATACTGATGGAGCCGGTCGGCGCACCCATTACCGGAGGTGGTTCGGAAACTGCGACCTTGAACGGTTCTGGACCTTGGAACTCCGTAGAACCTGGTGGACTCGGACTGACCCTTAGCGCGGGTGAGTTAGAGGGTCCATTAACGGTAACCCGTGGGCATGGACCGCGCAGCTTTCCGGAAGGAGACCAAAGTGTCGCACGATGGTTCGCGATCGATGCACCGAACGATCCTGTGAGCGAAGTGATCATCAGCATGCGCTATGACCCCACCGAACTGAACGGCTTGAGCCCTGAGAACCTTGGGCTTTTCCGCAGCGAGACCGTGGATGGCCCGTGGGCTGCTATCACAAGCACCAACAATGGGGGGGCTTCCACGGTGAGCGGGACATTGGCCACCGCCACGAACCACCTGACGGCATTCGATGCGAACGCCCCAACGGCTTCGCCATACCTTTTTGCCACCGGGGATCTGCGGGTTTGGCCCACGCTTGCTTGTTGCGAGGTGATGGTTCAAGCCCAGAACGGTCTTGTTCTGAACGACCTGGAGATATTCGATGCCGTTGGTCGACTGCAACGGACATCGACCACCGCTTCTTCGGATCAACTTGCAGTGATCGATGTCAGCGGTTTGGCCCGTGGCATTCACCACTTGCGCGTGAACAGGCAGGTAACGATCAAGGTGATCAAGGAATGAAGCGGAGATCACTTGTTCTGGCTGGCCTGTTGCCACTGCTCGTACACGCCCAGCTGGTGCTTCCTGGAAGGCTGCAATTGACCGGGTCGGATGGTGCTGAGCGGCAAGTTACAGGTCTTGCCGACCCTGCCCAAGGAGATGGTGCGGTGAGCCTGGATGCGGCTCGCAGCGGCGTGCTGAACACCACCACTACCATTGGATCAGTTGTACTGGAAGGCCAACTTGTTCCGGCCCCTACTGCGATACTGCCTGGCATGCTCATCACCATCATCCCGACCGGATCCAACGCAGATGGTGCTTCGCTGGCCTTGAACGGCTACGGTCCGTACCCGCTGGTGAAATGGGGCGGTGTACCGGTGGACAGTGCCGACCTTCCCATCGGGGTTCCGAACCGGCTGCTCTTCGACGGGGCGCGCTACCATGTGTTGCATGTGGGAAGTCGACCCTGTCCTGCCGGATCGAGACCGGGTGGTGCGCTATTCTGTATCGAGGACTCAACAAGCGCTGAGGGCTCCATCCAATCCAGCATGATCGCTTGTGAGGCACGCGGTGGTCGCCTATGCTCCTATGCGGAATGGACCAGCGCCTGCAGGCGTTTGCCTCAATTCCTTTCCACCGTAAGTGTGTTCGAGTGGGTGGACGACGCTGCCAATAATTCTGCTGACGGCAAAGTGGTTGGGTCCGGGTACAGTGGTCCGGAGGCTGTCCCGGGCAACGCCTGCGAATTCGGAAGTACCGTTCAACCCCAGACCATACAGCGGTTCCGCTGCTGCTACACGCGATGAGAACGAGAGCTTTCCTCCTTGGCCAATTGATCGCTCTTGGCGCAACCGCGCAGGTGGAACTGGACCGACCGCTGCAGTTCAATGGGTCTGATGCCGATCGTTCGATAACAGGGCTAGCCGCTCCGTTGGCTCAGGATGCCACCATCACGGTAGAAGCCTCCCTCATCGGCACGACCACCTGGGCTGAAGCGACTTCGACAGGCATGGCCATCAACCTCCAGCCCACGGCACCATTGACCAGCTATCGAGACGGCCTTCTCCTTCGTTTCATTGCACCTGCCAACGTACACGGAGCCACTGCCATACTGAGCTGTACGGGACTGCCCAGCCTTCCCATCCAGCGACCCGATGGCTTGCCGCCTGCTTTGGGCCAGATCAGGGAAGGTGTACTGACCGAAGTGATCCTAGCAGGTGAGCGGTGGATACTGACCAACCGCATGGAAACCGGATGTCCGAGCGGAACCATCGCCATTGGTGATCGTCTTTGCATACAGGCAGCGGATGTGGGCAACCTATTCTACTACCCTGCTGCGGACAGATGCAACGCACTAGGAGGACGGCTGTGCAAGTGGGATGAATTCTACTTGGCCTGCACCCAATATGCCTCGCAAATGACCGGCTTGCACGATGCTTGGGAATGGATCGATGATACCACCAACCATTTCCACACCATGGTTCAAGTAGGCGCCACGACCTGCACCTCTCAGCGCTGGGCCAATCCGCAAAGTGTAACCCTTGGCCACTCTCGGTGCTGCTTTTCCCCTCGCTGAATGCCACGTAGAACCATCACATTCGTCCTCGCTGTATTGTTGTACGGTGGAGCTGATGCGCAGGTAAGCTTGGACAAACCCTTGCGCCTGACCGGAAGTGGACCTACGCAACGCCAGATCACCGGCCTGCAGATATCCAACGAACCAGGAGCCGTGCTCACAGCCGATGTGGAACAACGCGGGGCTTTCAGGCTGACAACACCATCGGCTGGCACTACATGGTCCGCTGGACTGAGCGCGTTGATCAACGCTCCCGCCGCCGGTCTTCACGTGGTGGTAAGCAGCCCTGTTCCAACACCAGGAAGTATCTCAGTGGTCGTGAACGGTCACGGTCCATACCTGCTACTGGACGGGGATGGACAGCCTGTGGATGGTGAACTGATCGCCGAGGGTACGATGCTTTCGATCGTTCATGATGGAACTGCGTTCCGCCTCCTTAACGGTGGTGTGGCACCAAGACACCCCTGTGCCCCTGGAACGGTGCAAGTGAATGATGCCTACTGCATCAGCGAGAACGAGTATCCAGCTTCGGACTTCTTTGCTGCGGTAACCACCTGTGGTGATCTTGGACTTCGCCTTTGTGGGTGGGGTGAATTCGTGGCCGCATGCCAGCGCGCCGGCACGATCGGTATGTTGGACGGGACCAACAACTGGGAGTGGACCAACGATGCATCCAACGAGAATGGTAGCGCCCGGATCGTCGGTGCAGGAAGCTGCCTGAGTGCGGGAAATTCCATCGTGGTGAACAGCACTATTCGGAACTTCCATTGTTGTTATTCCAGATGAGGTTTGGCAGATGAGGTCTCCATGGATGTTCGGCAGATCACGAAGGGCGCGTTCCAATGCGGGCCTGATGCTCGTGTTCTCGTTCGTCGTTCCATTTTGTTCACAAGCCCAATTGGAGGTGGGAGTACCGCTGATACTCGTGGCCCCCTCCTCTTCGGACCGCCAGGTAACTGGCTTAGGTGAGCCGGTGCAACCGAGTGATGCCGTAAGCCTGGATGCGGCGAGACGGGAAAGCTATTCGACCACTTTCGTTACGGGGACCTCAGCACTTTTGGGTGATCTTACGCCTGCACCAGGCGGCTATGTACCGGGAATGATGGTCACGATCGTGCCCATTTCGATAAACGCTGATGGTGCCACCTTGGACTTGAATGGGCTTGGCCCCCGCCCCATCGTAAAAGCAGGTGGAGCACCACTTTCCTTCGGTGATCTGCGACCACAAGTACCGGCGAGACTTGCTTACGATGGTGACTCCTTCCAACTGGTCAGCGGCACCGGACTTCCCTGCATGGCTGGCTTTCTTACGATCAACCGGGGCTATTGCATTGCAGTAGATCCCTTCGAAGCCACCAGCTTCTTCAATGCCGTTACGACTTGTTCCGACCTCGGGGCGCGGCTTTGCACGATCAGCGAATGGAGCCATGCCTGCCGCACGGTCCAAGGTTTCTTCGCCACGGTGGTAGAAGCTGAATGGGTAGACCATGCCGCGAACAACAACACCGGCGCAAAACTTGTGGGACACGGCATTGATGGCGGAGCCGGAGGAGCGGGTTCAGGATGTGAGTATGGTGGACAGGATGCTTCGAACACCAACCATCGGTTCCGATGCTGCGCCAACCGTTGATCACAC
>JAEYWT010000419.1 GCA_023428865.1 Bacteroidota bacterium
CCACCACCACCTCGTTCGGCTGCAGCCCCTTCACCACTTCCCCACGCTCACCGATCTCGCGGCCAAGCACCAGGTCCCGGCGGGAAGCGCGCATACCAGCGGTGTCGCCGGTGACCACGTACACATAGGCATCCTTCATGCCTTCGCCAAGCGCGTTCTTCGGTATGGTGAGCATATCGCCGATGGCACCGGTATCGAAACGCGCGGTGATGAAGGTTCCGCTCTTGAGTGGATGTGCCTTTTCGTTCTGCACGCTCACCTCCACTTGGTAGTTGTGGCTGGCATCGCCACGCGGGCTCACGAAAGTGACCTTGCCCTGGAACGTTTCACCGGGGAACACCTTGGTGGTGATGGTTACGCCATCACCCTCCTTCACGCGGTAGGCATCGCTCTCGCTTACAAAGACCTTCGCCTTCAATCGGCTCACATCAACCACCTCCACCACAGCGGTGTTCGCGCTTACGTATTCACCCACCTCCACGTTCTTCGCCACTACTGTACCGTTCACGGGACTTACCACTTGCGCATCGCGTATCTGTTGACGGATCTGGTCCACCTTCACCTTCTGCGTTTCGAACTGGAAGTGTACATCGTCGTAGCTCGCCTGTGTGGCGGCTTTGCCTGCGGCTAGTTCGCGGTATCGATCATCATCCTTGCGCAACTTCTCCAGTTGCAGTTCGGCAGCTTGCAATTCCAAGCGACGTTGCGCCACATCGAGGCTGCCGAGCACTTGTCCCTTGCTCACACGCGACCCGAGGTCCACATGCAGTTCGGCGAGCTTGCCTTGTGCCTGCACCATCACCTTGGCGTGGTCGTGCGGCTCCAACGTGCCCGGCACACTGAAGGTGCCTTCTACCGGAGCCTGTTCCAAGGTGATGGTGTTCACCGGTATGGCGAAAGCGCTGCGGTCCACCGGTTGTTTCGCGCTGTCCAGCTTCTTCTTGTTCGCGGCCAATCGCAGACCGATGCCCAGTGCCAGTACAATGAGTACCACGGGCAGGATCCATTTCCGTTCCTTCATCATCGCTGTGGATGTTGTCGTGTTGTTCAAAGTGAGTTCACGTAGTCGAGCAGGGTGCCTTTGGCCCGTTCCAGATCCAGCACCGCTACCGAGCGGTTCAGCAAGGAGGTGATCCAATTGTTGCGGGCCTCCTTCAACTGGTAGTCGGCGTTCAGCAGATCGCTAAGGGTGGCTGTGCCTTGTTGGTATTGCAGGTTGGTGTTGTTGAACACACGTTCCGCCAGGTTCAAGTTGTCCTCGTCGTTGGCCACTGAGCTGGTGCTGGCGAGCAGGCGCGTGTCGGCGCTGCGGTAGTCCAGTTCGAAGCCGAGGTTGGCGTTGCGCTGTTGTTCACGCAGGTTCTCCAGGGCGATCTCGCTCTGCTTGATCTGGCTTACACGGCGCAGTCCGCTGAACAGGGGCACGTTCAACTTCAACCCGATGGCGGCGTAATCGAACCAATTCTCATAGCTCTCACTAAGCTCGTTCCCCTGTGCCATGGCCCCATAGCGACCGTATGCGCTCAGGGTCGGCAGGAACGCGTTGCGCTTGCGTTTCAGGTCGATACCATACAGCAATTCCGATTGCTGGTTCAATTTGTAGCCCAGCAGCTTGTTCAACTCGAACTCCGAACCACCGGGCTGGCGCATATCGGCCGCGCTGCGCACCTCATCAGCGATCGACAGGTCCTGCCCCATCGGCATGCCCATGGCACGTTTCAACTGTGCAACGGCTACTTCGTAGTTGGCCTGGGCCACCGTGTGCTGGGAGCGAATGTTGCGCTGGGTGACCTCCACCCTATCCAGATCGAGCTGCTGCGCAACGCCCTTCTCCAGTCGAAGCGTCAGTATCGGAACAAGCTCTTCGTACTGCTTGGCGTTCTCCTCCAACAACTTCACCTGTTCGCGGTAGGTCTGCGCTTGTGCGTAGGCCTTTGCGACATCGTAGGTCACCTGTTCCTCGGCCTGCTTCAGTTTGATGGCTGCCATGGCCACGTTCGGCCGGTTGGCCTGTATGCCATTGAGCTGGGCCACATCGATCAGCGTTTGCTCGGCTTGCACGTTCAGCGTGGTGATGAACTGCGTACCGAACTGAACGGCCACGGGCTCCGGTCCGAACGTGCCTGCAGGCAGGATCGTGGTCTGGCGCTTCAGGTTGTCATCCAGCTGGCCACTGCCGTTGATCTGCGGCAAGTAGCCCGCCACGGCCTCCTGCGCCACGGCGTCGGCCTTACGCTGGTCGTTGGCGGCGATGGCCATCGAAGGACTATTCGTGCGACCGTAGTCGATGGCCTGCCGGAGGGTGAACGCCTGCTGGGCGGAAGCGCTGCCAGCCAAGACCAGCACCACGCTTAAAGGAAAGATCCGTTTCATTTCACGTCGCCGCTGTTAGCCTTCTCGTTCATGGCATTGATCACCTTCAGGCAAGTGGCCAATTCCTTTTCGCCTACCCCGTCCAGCACCTGTGCGAACACTTTGGCCCGCACTTTAGAAGCTTTCTTATACACCTCCAACCCGGCCTTGGTCACCACCAGGTTCTTGCGGCGACGGTCGTTGGGGTCCATCTGGCGTTCCAACCAACCGGCTTCCTCCATTTCATCGAGCTGGCGTAACATCACGCTCTTGTCCTTTGCGAAGTGGTTGGCGAGGTCCGTCTGCACGGCCTGGCTGTTGGTGAGGAGGAAGTCCAGCACCCCGAACTGCGGTATGCGCAGGCCGGTATCCACCTTGTCCATTTCCACAGCCACCAGGCGGATCATGCTCCGCATGGTCATCGGCAGCAGCCGGGCGAGTTCGTCTGATGATGCGCTCATGTCAATAGTTGCTCTAGGCAACGGTACAAATGTAAGCTTTGTTGCATTATGCAACTATTGTGTTTCGCCCGCATTCGTGATGAACGGCACGGACCCTACAAGGACGGCCACTACTCGTGGCGACCTGGCAAGGCGGCCCTCCGCTCCCAAGGGAGCAGCTTGCCGATGGGCTGCGAAGGGCGACCGGGAGCCGTGGGTAGCTTAGCGATGCTATGGGTTGAGGGCGTGCGGCGGATGGTTGAGCTATCCGATGAACATCCTATTGCACGTTCAACGGATCCGCCTGCATTCGTATGACACACGCCTTATGAAATGTTGATCCTACAAGCATTTCCTTCGAGCGCGTTCATGGTCTATATCATCGCAACAGCCTGTTCTATCGAGACTGGGGCATCCGCTCAATAACTCACCACAAGCCTTATCAGTTCCATAGGCAAATGGGAAACGAGGTGCATGTCTTTTTGAAAGAGACCTTCCCGGACTGCATGGACGATAGCTTCAAGTCCTTGGTGGTGGGCGGGGGAGAAAGCTCACCAGGAGGAACGGTGGTCGCCAGGGAAAGGACCCACAAGCGGATCGAATTAAACTTCATAACGCCGGAGGGCATGGCCCACCAAGTACGCCCCAATCCGTTCACGGGTCACTTGGATGTGATCTGGCACAGCGAGGACCAGGCGCTGCTCGAGTTGCTGGATGCAACGGGGCGTACCATGGGGACATGGAAGCGCCCTGGACCATCCACACGGATGGAACTCGGCCCCGTTGCTCCAGGCCCGTACTACATCCGCACAACGCAGGACGAGCACGTCAGCACCCATAAGATCATCAAGCAGCCATGAACACCACTGTCACCTTCCTTGTTCGATCATGCCTGACCGCTGTGCTTTTCCTTCCGCTTGCTGTGCAGGGTCAGGATCCGGAATGGTGGGCCCATGTCGCGGGGCAGCATTCGGATCTGAGCACTTCCATGTGCAAGGACCATGAAGGCAACATCTATGTGACCGGACGTATCAGTGTAGGCAGTAGTATAGCCGGCAACCCTATCAGCGTGTCGGGGGCCTATGACATCTATTTGGCCAAGTTCGATGCTACGGGCACCCTTCAATGGGTGTCCAGGGCAGGCGGTGATATCTCTTGGGAGCCGAACGGAAATGAGAGCGGTGGGCGTGTGGTGTTCGATGGCACGAGCCACACGATCTACTTATGTGGTATATACAAGAGTGGTAGTGGCCCAGCAGTGTTCGGTCCGGGAGTGGAGTTGACCGGCCAGGGCTCGTTCCTCGCCCGCTACGACACGGATGGTGTTTGCCAATGGGCGCGTTCTGCAACTGGCGGATCACTGAAGACCATAGGGGTGGACGGAGCAGGCAATGTGTATTGATATGGCATCGTCCTGTCACCATCCTTTAGTGCGACCTTCCATGGTCCACCGAACATCACGGTGCCGCAAGGACCCTGTTTGGCCAAGTACAGCCGTGACGGGCAATTGCTCTGGGCCAAGAACATCGGCGAGAACGTCGATGGTCAGATCACCGCACGAGGTGGCCGCATCTATTTCACGGGGGGCACCTACTCCACAGGGTCTACTTTCCTGGGCCAGAACATTCCACACAGCGCCACCACAGGTGTGGCCATACTGGCCGCTTTGGACACTACATCGGTCACCAACGTGTTGTGGAGGCGGGTTTTTCCCCCACCTACACACTCGAACATCTTGGATGTAGCGGTGGTCCATGACTCCTTGTTAATGCTCGCAGGGATATTTCGAGATAGTCTCTTCCTTTCAAGCGATACATTGTCGGGTTCGGCTACTTCAACCAATATATTCCTTCTCTCCTTGGATTCCACAGGGACGATCCAATCCGCACGATCCATTGAGACCATTGAAATGAACTCTGGCGATATCAGGCTTTCTTATATGGTAGATGGCTCATACTGCGTGGGCATAAAGTTCAATGGCTCAATGGTCCTTCCGAGCACAACCCTTGTTTCGAGCGCACCATTGGGATTGGCCGTTGTTCATTGCGACCCTGACGGGGAACCGATGGGTGCCTTGCAGATAGGTCCGGTGCAGTTGAGCGGCGGTATGGGCGTGCTAGCCACCGATGACGGCGGGGTGTTGGTCTGCGGCCGGTTCAACGAAGCGATCAATCTTGGCGGTGATATTATGCTCTCGGGTACCAACGATGCATTCATGGTGAAATACCGGTTGGTCACCAGCGTGCCCACGTTGAA
>JAEYWT010000031.1 GCA_023428865.1 Bacteroidota bacterium
GCCGGTATCTGCAGCGCGTGCGATCAGTTCCGGATCCGTTCCCATGAAGATGGACGTGCGTATACCGGCCGCCTTGAAGCGAGCGATCACAGACTTCAGGAAAGCTTGGTGCTGCACGGTATCCCAACCGGCATTGCTGGTGAGCACACCGGGGGGGTCGGGTACCAGCGTCACTTGGCCGGGGCTTACCTCGAGCACCAAAGCGATGAAGTCATCGGACGGGTACCCTTCGATATTGAACTCCGTGGTGAGCACCGGCGCCAGGGCGCGCACATCGCTGCGGCGGATATGGCGCTCGTCCGGCCTGGGGTGTACGGTGATCCCCTGGGCGCCGAAACGTTCCATGTCCAAGGCCCAGCGGACCACATCGGGGTTGTTGCCGCCGCGTGCATTGCGCAGTGTGGCCAGCTTATTGATGTTCACGCTCAATCGCGTCATCGTATCCACTTACTTTGTTCCACCCGGAATGGGAGGCCAAAAGTAAGGTCCCCGGTACGCGGGCGCCGGAAGCAGCATGCACGCCATCGACCTCATCACCGCCGACATACCGCCCCTGCGGCCGCAGGACGACCTGTCGCGCGCGCTGGATTGGCTGGAAGAGTTCAAGGTGGGGCACCTGCCCGTGGTGGAGAACAGCCGCTTAGTGGGCATGATCCGCGAACAGGATGTGGTTGAGCGCAACGATACCCGTGGCACGGTGAGTTCTGCGATGGACCAGGTGGAAGTTCCCTTCGTGCGCGGCGGACAGCACATCTACGATGTCATGCGCCTGTTCACCGAGCGCGGGCTCACGGTGGTACCGGTGTTGGATGAGATGGGCGTGTACCTCGGCGCCATCACCGAACACGAAGCGCTGAAACAATTGGCAGATGTCACCAATATCCACGAGCGCGGCAGCATCGTGGTGTTGGAGATGAACCAGATCGATTACAGCCTGCACCAGATCGCCGGCATCGTGGAGGGGAACGACGCTCGGATCATGAGCGTGTACACCCACGTACTACCGGAAACGAACCGGCTGGAGGTCACCTTGAAGATCAACCGCGAAGATGTGAGCGACATCCTTCAGAGCTTCGAGCGGTACGAGATCATGGTGAAGACCACCTACCAAGGCTCGCGCTTCCACGACGACCTCCGCGGGCGCTACGAGGAGTTGATGCGTTTCATCAACCTCTGATCCGGCGGACATGTTCCGCGCGCTGCTCTTACTGTTCTTGCTGGCGTATGCACACCCGGGTGCGGCCCAAGTACTGGCCAAGCCCGACGGAAGTGCCCGTGTCATGGGCATCACCATCAGCGGAAATAAGACCACGAAGGCGCGTATCATCCTGCGTGAATTGGTGGTACACGATGGCGATTCGTTGAGCTACACCGCACTGTACGAGAAGCTGGAACGCAGTCGGCAGAACCTCATGAACACGGGGCTCTTCAACACCGTAACCGTGTTACCGCTGTACTTGGACAAGGCCCATGTGATGGTGGAGGTAACGGTGAACGAGCGTTGGTACCTGTGGCCGGCGATCATCTTCGACCTGGCCGATCCGAACTTCAACACCTGGTGGCTCACGCGCGACTTCGACCGGGTGAACTATGGCCTTTACCTGTACAAGTACAACCTGCGCGGCCGGAACGAAACGGGTTACATCAAGGCACAGTTCGGCTATACGCGCCAGTTCGCCTTCCGCTACAAAGTGCCCAACCTGGACCGCACACAGCGATGGGGCGTAAGCGCGGGATTGAGCTATGATGAACAAGCCGAGATCACCGCAGGAACGGTGGACAATGTGCGCAACTTGATCCGCAGCGATCGCGGCAGCAACCGAGACCAATGGATCGGCAATCTGGAGGTGACCTTGCGCCGCGGCCACGACATACGCCACATGGCCCGGTTGAACTATGTACAGGCCACGGCTCGGGACACGGTGATCGGCTCCGCGTTGGATTACTTCAATGGCTCGGCTACAGCCACCCGATTCCTCACGCTCGGTTACACCTTCATCTGGGACCGGCGTGACAACCGCGCCTTTCCGCGTCGCGGCCATTTCGAAGAAGCGCGTGTGGACCGTTATGGTCTGGGCATCCTGGACGTGGCCGCACCGGAAATCACCACCCTCTACGGCACCTCCAAACGCTGGTTGCACCTGCACGACAAGTGGACCCTGGGCTTATCCGTACGGGGCAAATACACCTTCGGCACACCACCGTACTATGTGCAAGAAGGATTGGGTTATGGCCACTACGTGCGCGGCTACGAGTACTACGTGATCGATGGCGAACACTTCGCGCTGGGCAAGGCCAACTTGATCTTCCAGTTGATCAAGCCACGCACCTATCGGCTGGAGCACATTCCGGTGGAAGCCTTCCGAACGTTGTACTTCGCTCTTTACCTAGACCTCTACAGCGACCTTGGGCATGTATGGGACAGCCGCTATGCGGAACGCAACTTCCTAGCCAACCGCTGGATCAGTGGCAATGGCGTGGGCCTGAACGTGGTGACCAGCTATGACCAAGTACTGCGTGGCGAATACTCGTTGAACGCACAAGGTGAGCATGGATTCTTCCTACATTTCACACAACCTTTCTGAACGATGCGCATCGGTGTGAACGGACGTGCGATGGATGCCAGCAATGCGCCCTTGGTGGTGCGGATGTTGCAACGGATGGAAGCCTTCGGCATGCAGCCGCACTTGAGCGCGGGCTTGGCGAATTGGCTGGCAGAAGTGGGCGTGGACCTGCCTTGGCCGGTGATCCATAGCGAAGACCTGAAAGGTGAGGACCTGGACCTGTGCATTGGCTTGGGTGGTGATGGCACCTTGCTCGATACGGTAGCGTGGGTGGGCCGCACGGAAATACCCGTACTAGGCATCAACCTGGGGCGCTTGGGTTTTCTGAGCAACGTAACGTTGGATGCGGTGGAAGAAGCGCTGGGCGCCATCCGCCAAGGGCGATATATGCTACAGGACCGCTCGTTGCTGGAAGTCACCGACCACCCCGAACTACTCGGCCGTTCCAACTACGCGCTGAACGAGGTAAGCATACACAAACGAGAGAGCAGCAGCATGATCGCAGTGCATGTACACCTGGGGGCGGATTACCTGAACACCTACTGGGCCGATGGCCTCATCATCGCCACACCGACCGGTTCCACGGCCTACTCGCTCAGTTGTGGTGGCCCCATCCTCTACCCCACCAGCGATGCCTTGGTGATCAACCCCATCTGTCCGCACAACCTGAACGTGCGGCCCTTCGTGGTGCCAGACCACTTCACCATAACGCTCCAATTGGAAGCCCGATCGGACCGTTGCCTCATGAACCTTGATTCACGTAGTGTGAGCGTGGATGGCCAGAGCAGGATAACCATACAAAGGGCCCGGTTCTCGGTGAAGATGGTGCAGCTGGAGAGTTCGGACTTCCTGGATACGCTTCGGAACAAGCTGAGCTGGGGCCTGGATGTAAGGTCCGGCCCTCCGAAAGGGTGAATTACCTTCGCGGCGCGCGAGCCGATACGTACCAAAACCACCCGGCCTGCGTTCCTGTTCGGATGCACCGCATCGTCCTCCTTTTAACCGCTCTCTACAGCTTGCTCGGCGCCCAGGCCCAGGTGAGTGAATTGGGTATAACCGGAGGTGTAACGTATTACATCGGTGACCTGAACCCCTATCGGCACTACCCGAAGGACACCAAACTGGCCTTCGGCATCTTGTACCGCTACAACTTCAGCGATAGGTATGCCTTTCGTCTTCAGGCACTTAGCGGCACACTTCAGGCCTACGACAATCGCTCGTCGGATAGCCTGCAACTGATGCGCGACCTGCACTTCCGGGCGCGTTTATTGGAATTCTCCGGCCTATTGGAAGTGAACTTCCTCAAGTACCGCAGCAAGGACAAGGACAGTAAGAAGTGGACCCCTTTCGTCTTTGCTGGATTAGCCTATTACCGAGCATCGCCCCAAGCGGAATACCGTGGCGAGTGGTACGATCTGCAACCGCTGGGCACCGAAGGCCAAGGCACCACGGCCCAACCCGGCTCCGATGTTTACCGGGTGGACAACATCTGCATCCCTTTCGGAGCGGGCTTCAAATGGAACGTAGGGCGCTTGGACTTCCAGGTGGAATGGGGCCTGCGGCGCACCTATACGGACTATTTGGATGATGTGAGCGGAACCTATGTGGACCGCGACCAGCTGGCGTTCGAGAACGGTCCACTGGCCGCAGCCCTGGCCGACCCTAGCGCTTTGGGGCAGCTAACCGTTTACCCCAACGAAGGCCGCGCACGGGGCGATGCCGATACACGCGATTGGTACCAGTACACGGGCTTGTCCATCACCTACATCATCTCCAAGTTCTCCGACTGCGATGAGCAGTACAACTGGATGCGCAAGCGCCGCTGATCCAAGCCTTTTGGCGAACTTCGCACCCCGTTCCGAAAAAGCACCGTGGACAGCCCCGAAGAACTCAAAGGTCGCATAGACCAAGACCGTGTGCCCAAACACATCGCCATCATCATGGATGGCAATGGGCGCTGGGCCGAGCGGCAGGGCGAACACCGCGTGGTAGGCCATGCCAACGGCGTACGATCGGTGCGCGAAGCGTTGGTAGGCTGCCGCGAAGTGGGCGTGGAATTCTTGACGCTCTATGCCTTCAGCACCGAGAACTGGAACCGGCCCAAGGCAGAGGTTGAAGCGCTGATGGACCTACTGGTGAAGACCGTGATCGGCGAATTGGAGGAATTGAACGCCAACGGGGTGCGCTTGCATACCATCGGCGACACGGCCGCGTTACCGGAAAGCTGCCGGCGAACGCTCCTCGAAGCGATCGCTGCAACGGCGAAGAATGACAAGATCACCATCACCTTGGCCCTGAGCTACAGCGCCCGTTGGGAAATGGTACGGATGGCACAACAACTCGCGCGCGAAGCCAAGGAGGGTCGTTTGGATCCTGAAGCGATAAACGACAGCACGGTTGCCGAACACCTGGCCACCGTTGGAATGCCCGACCCTGAACTGCTCATCCGCACGAGCGGCGAGCATCGGATCAGCAACTTCCTTTTATGGCAGATCGCTTATGCCGAGCTCTGGTTCACACCGGTGCTCTGGCCTGACTTCCGTAAAGAACATCTCTTCCAAGCCATCCTCGACTATCAAGGCCGCGAACGCCGTTTCGGGCTCATCAGCGAACAAGTAGCACCGGCCTGAGCAACATGCGCGTTCTCCTATCCTTCCTATTCGTCATCGGCATGTTGCGTTCGTTCGCACAGACCAGCCAGCCGGTGATGGATGCGGCCGTGCCCGTGGAGTACGAGATCGGCGGCATCACGGTAAGCGGCACCAAGACCACCGACCCCAACGCCATCAAGCTCTTCACAGGCCTGCAGGTAGGCGATAAAGTGACCGTGCCCGGCGAGCGCATCAGCAAAGCCATACAGAACCTGTGGGACCAGAAGCTCTTTAGCGACATCAGCATCGAAGCGGCGGAGATCCGTGGTCGCACCATCTTCCTGCACATCATCGTAACGGAAAAGCCTCGGCTATCGCGCTTCAAGTTCGAGGGTGTCACCAAGAGCGAAGGCGACAAATTGCGCGATGAGATCCAACTGATCCGTGGGCAACAGGTGAACGATGCCGTGCTGGCGAACACGCGCACCATGATCCGGAAATACTTTGTGGACAAAGGTTTCCAGAAGGCAACGGCAACCATCATCGAGCGCACCGATACCT
>JAEYWT010000036.1 GCA_023428865.1 Bacteroidota bacterium
CTCCATCTTCATGGCTTCGAGCACGAGGATGGGGTCGTTCTTCTTCACCGCATCACCGGGCTTCACCAGGATGTTGAGCACCATGCCGGGCATAGGCGCTTTTATCTCCTTCACCTTGGTGGCGGCCTTGTCCAGCCCGAGGGTCTGCATCAGCCGCGATCGATCATCCTGCAACCGCACGGTGTAAGTATGCGCGCCGATCCTCAGCCGCACGGTTCCGTTCTCCTTGTCTTCCTTCAACACCAACACACGGTGGCTGCGACCATTGCGCACCAAGCTGAAGGTGGAGGGACCCGTGCGGACAAGGTCCGTTGAGCCTTCGCCAGCGGGAACCCATGGTGCTGATGGGGAAGTACGCTCCAGAACGATGGCGTCTTCCTTGGCGTTAACGGTGGCGTAGAGCTTGGCCATTGGATGTGTTACTGATGGTCAGCGAAGATAACGGTGGTTCAAAGCAAGGTCTCGGCTTGTTGCTCGTAGCCCTCATCCACAGCCAGTACGCTTTGGCTTCGTGCGGCTACGGCGAGCTTGTCGCAGAGCTCGTTCAGCGGGTGGCCGTTGTGTCCGCGCACCCACTCGAACTTCACCTTGTGCTTGCGGTACACCTGCAAGAAGCGTTTCCAGAGGTCGGGGTTCTTCACCTTGGCCCAGCGCTTCTTTTCCCAGCCGAAGAGCCAACCTTGCTCCACCGCATCGACCACGTACTTACTATCGCTGATCACGGTGACATCCATGCCTGGGCTTTTTAAGGCTTCCAACGCGGCGATCACCGCCATCAACTCCATACGGTTGTTGGTGGTGAGGCGATAGCCGCCCCACAATTCCTTGCGGTGCTTCCCACTTTCGAGTACCGCACCATAACCACCCGGGCCAGGGTTGCCACTGGCGGCGCCGTCGGTGTGGATGCTGATCTTCATGCTACGCGAAGAAGGGCAAAGAACGCGATACGTTCCCTTTTTCAGGAATGTGGGAATAGTTGCGTGATGTTCGCCGCGAACAGCTTCACGGCAATGGCCAGCAGGATGACACCGAAGGCCTTTTTGATCACGATCAAACCCACACGGCCCAGCAAACGTTCGATGCGGGAGGTGAGCAATAGCACCAGCAGCACCGGCACCATGTTCAGCAGGATCGCGATGAGGATGTTTATGGAAGCGAACTCGGCGCGCAGCGAAAGGATGGTGGTGATGCTGCCCGCACCCGCGATGACCGGAAAAGCTAGCGGCACCACGCTGTAGACCTTGTTGTCGTCTTTGCCATCGGTGAGGCCCGGAGCCGAAAGATCCTCTTTGAACAAACGTACGCCCAGGATCATCTCCAGGGCGATGAAGAACAAGACCAATGCACCGGCCACCGCAAAGGACCGCACATCGATGCCCAGGATGTTGAGGATGCCTTCACCCAAGAAGAGGAAGGTGATCATGATACCCAGGCTTACTAGCACGGCACGCGCAGGATAGATCTTGCCCGCCTTCTGCCGCACTTGCAACACCAAGGGGATACTGCCCACCACATCGATCACCGCGAAGAGGATGAGGAAGGCCTTTCCGATCTCTGACAACGATAGCATGCTGTGCAAAGGTGGTAATTGCGCTGCTGGCTGCGGTTCTCTCCACCTTTGGTCAAAGACCATGGGCCAAGGATCAAGAGCCTATTCTTCAGCCAGCAGCGCAACCCGGCTCTCTACTACTTCAGGGTAATGTGCATGCTCCAACTGGTGGATCCGCGCGGCCAATGATCCGGGGGTATCGTCCGGGAACACCGGGCAGGTGAATTGCGCGATGTGTGCTCCTTCGTCAAAACGCTCGTTCACCAAGTGGATGGTAATGCCGCTTTGGCGCTCGCCGGCCGCGATCACGGCGTGGTGTACGTGTTGGCCATACATGCCCTTGCCCCCGTAGCTGGGTAACAGCGATGGATGGATGTTGATGATGCGCTCCGGAAAGGCGCGCACCAGGTCTTCCGGAATAAGCCGAAGGAAACCTGCCAGTATGATCAGGTCGATCCGCTGGGCTTTCAGTTCACGCAGGACGTCGCCGCTGCGGAGCTGTTTTCCACTGAATAGATAGAGCGGTACACCATGATCCCAAGCCCGTTGGATCACACCTGCCTTGGGTTGATCGCAACCCACCAGTGACACGCAGGCTTTCGGGTGCGTTCGGAAGTGCTCCACAAGGCGCTGCGCATTGCTGCCGCTACCCGAGGCAAGGATGGCGATCCGGACCATTTTCAACACCGCGAAGATCGCTCCCGGTGATCATCCGAAGCGGAGGGCAAGATCATTTTCATCCATTTTTCACTGAATACCAACCGGATATCGTTAAAAAGTGTTCTGAAGTTTCCTCGTGCCTTGGAACGGTTGCGCATGTGGAAAATGTCTTTCCTTTGCACCCTGTTCAACCAAACACGCACGGACATGTCGGATATCAAGTCAAGGGTCATCGCCATCATCGTGGACAAGCTCGGAGTAGATCAGGGCGAAGTCACACCTGAAGCGAGCTTCACGAACGACCTTGGCGCTGACAGCCTCGATACCGTCGAACTCATCATGGAGTTCGAGAAGGAGTTCAACATCGCCATCCCCGATGACCAGGCCGAGAAGATCCAGACCGTGGGTCAGGCTGTGGACTACGTGGAGAAGAACGCGAAGTAATCTCGCACCGAATGCAGCTCAGGCGTGTGGTAGTCACCGGTCTGGGCGCGCTCACTCCCCTCGGGAACACCCACAAGGAGTACTGGGAGGGCCTGGTGAGCGGCCGTAGCGGAGCTGCGCCTATAACCCGCTTTGACGCTAGTAAGTTCAAAACGCGGTTCGCCTGCGAGGTGAAGGGCTTCAACCCTGAAGACTTCATCGACCGTAAGGAGGCCCGCAAAATGGACCCCTACACCCAGTTCGCCGTTGTCTGCGCCGATGAGGCCATCAAGGACAGTGGGCTCGAACTGGACAAGGTGGACCGTGAACGGATCGGCGCCATTTGGGGCAGCGGCATCGGTGGCCTGAAGACCTTCCAGGACGAATGCATCGCTTTCGGCAAGGGTGATGGAACCCCACGCTTCAATCCGTTCTTCATCCCCAAGATGATCGCGGATAGTGCTGCGGGCCTCATCACCATGCGCCACGGATTGCACGGCCCCAGCTACGTTACCGCCAGCGCCTGCGCCAGCGGTAACAACGCCATGATCGATGCCTTCAACTACATCCGCTTAGGCACCTGTGTGGCCGTGGTGACCGGTGGCAGCGAAGCCGCGATCTATGAAGCGGGTGTCGGCGGGTTCAACGCGTTGCATGCCATGAGCACCCGCAACGATGATCCGGCAACGGCATCGCGCCCGTACGACAAGGATCGCGATGGTTTCGTGCTCGGTGAAGGTGGCGCGGCCATCATCCTCGAGGATCTGGAACATGCGCTGGCGCGCGGCGCACGCATTTATTGCGAAGTCGTGGGCGGTGGCATGAGCAGCGATGCCTACCACATCACCGCACCACACCCAGAAGGCCTGGGAGCAGAGCTCTGCATGAAGCACGCCTTACGCGATGCGGGCATGCAACCTTCGGAGATCGACTATATCAACACACACGGTACCAGCACGCCCATCGGTGACCCGCAGGAGGTGAAGGCCATCCAGCGCCTTTTCGGTGAACATGCGTACAAGCTGAATATCAGTGCCACCAAGAGCATGACCGGGCATTTGCTCGGCGGTGCAGGCGCAGTTGAGGGGCTGGCCGCGATCATGTCGGTGTACAGTGATGTCGTTCCTCCCACGATCAATCATTTCACGGACGATCCCGAGATCGATCCGCAGTTGAACTTCACGTTCAACACCGCCCAGAAACGCACGGTGAACGCGGCCATGAGCAACACCTTCGGCTTCGGTGGGCACAATACGGCGGTGATCTTCCGCAAGTACAGGTAGTCCGACCGGCGTGATCAGCAGATTGTTCAATCGTGCCCGCACACCCGAAGAACGGAAGGTGCGCGCGTGGTGCCGGAAGGAATTGGGTGTCACACCTGGTGATATGGCCCTCTTTTGCCAGGCACTTCGACACGTTAGTGCCGTAGCGGAAGACCGGCCCGACAAGCCCGATAATGAACGCCTCGAATTCCTGGGTGACGCCATCTTGGATGCCGTGATCGGTGATATGCTCTTCGCGGTGTACCCGGAGAAGGGAGAAGGTTTCCTTACCCGGATGCGAAGCAAATTGGTTAGCCGCCAGCAACTGAACGCTTTGGCCAAGAAGATCGAGATCGAGCGGGTGTTGGAGACCAATGTGGCGCGTTCGCAGGAGTCCTCGGTGCCTGGCAATGCTGTAGAAGCCTTGATCGGCGCCATGTTCCTTGATCGTGGCTTCGACCGTACCCGTAAAGTGGTGGTGAAGTTGCTGCACACGCATTTCGACCTGAAGGAGATCGAGAAAGAGGACCGTGATGGCAAGAGCCGCCTGTTGGAGTGGGGGCAGAAGCGCCGCAAGAAGGTGGAGTTCGTGGTGCGCGAAGAAGGTGGGAATGGGCGTGGTAAACACTACGTGGCCGAGGTGCGCATCAATGGCGATGTGCGCGGGATCGGCCAAGGAGCCAGCAAGAAGGTGGCTGAACAGGATGCGGCGCAAAGTGCTTTCCGCAGCATGCGTTCGCGCAAACCACAAGCCAAGTCGGCCGGTCGCCAACAGGAGGGTTCGGAGCACGCCCCATCCATGCATGCCGCATCGCACCCCGGTCTTGGCCGCTCGCGCGATCGGAATACCAACAACCCTGGTTGAAAGCAGCGATCCCTTAACAGGGAATGGCGTTGGTGCATGGCTACCTTTGACCAATGCACGGGGTCGCTCCGGTGCAGATCACGGTGTATAGAACATGGCCAAGCAGAAACTCGAAATGGACTCGGACCCCGATATCACCGTGATCGGGATCAGCTGCCATGAGAACGACTACAGGCTCTGCTGGTCCATCAACCGCAGCGTTGGACTAGAGCTTACCCGTAGGCGGATGGACATCACCGATATAAGCAACGGGATCCAAGCCAGCTATTCGGCCTATGATCACGTGGATGAACCCAGCCAGGCGCGTTATACCCTGGTGAACAACCATAGCGGTGATGGTATCCTTCTACGGGAACTACGACATGCCGATTTCTTCCTAGTCGTGGACAATGAACTGGCCGACAACCACCCCGACCTATTGGATCGTGTGCGTGGTGCGGAGTTCGTGCTCACGGCTTTTCAACTCTCCTACGACCAACTGAAGGCAGGGCATAAGCTTCTGCTATAGACACCACGCCCGCCGCAGTATCGGCGACCAGACATGAACGACCCGAAGACCAAGATCGTCGCCACCATAGGCCCAGCTTCCGCCAGCAAAGAAGTGTTGCGTGAAATGATGTTGAGCGGCATGGATGTGTGTCGGCTCAATTTCTCCCACGGCAGCTACCAGTTCTACGCCAACTTGATCGGGACCATCCGGGAGCTCAACACCGAGCTGGGATTGAACACCGCCATACTCGCCGACCTGCAAGGCCCCAAGATGCGTGTGGGTGAAATGGCCGATGGCCCCATCGACCTAGTGAATGGCAGCGAACTGGTGATCACCACGGAACCCATCAAAGGCAAACAGGGCATCGTGAGCACGAGCTATGATCAGTTCCCGAAGGATGTGAAGCGTGGAGAGATCGTGCTGTTGGACGATGGTAAGCTTCGGCTGGAGGTGATCGCAACGGATGGTGCCACCAACGTGACCACACGTGTGATCCACGGTGGACCACTAAGTGCGAACAAGGGTTTGAACCTGCCCAATACCAAGATCAGCCTACCCAGCTTGACCGAGAAGGACCGCCTGGACCTCGATTTTGCGCTGGATCACGACGTGGATTGGATCGGTCTCAGCTTCGTGCGTGGTGCGCGCGACATCATCGAACTCAAGCACATCATCCTGCAACGTGAAAAGCACGCCAAGGTGGTGGCCAAGATCGAAAAGCCCGAGGCACTTGTGGAGATCGACGAGATCATCCGCGAATCCGATGCGCTGATGGTGGCCCGGGGTGATCTGGGGGTGGAGATCCCCATGGAGAAGGTTCCGTTGGTGCAGAAGGATATCATCAAACGGTGCCTGGCACACCACCGCCCGGTGATCGTGGCCACGCAGATGATGGAAAGCATGATCACCAACATCACCCCCACGCGCGCCGAGGTGAACGATGTGGCCAATGCCGTGCTGGACCATGCCGACGCCGTGATGCTGAGCGCCGAGACCAGTG
>JAEYWT010000083.1 GCA_023428865.1 Bacteroidota bacterium
GTGCGATCCTGCACATCCGCCATGCCCTCTACGATCTCGGCATCCTTCAGAGCACACGCCCCAGCGTTCCCACCATCGCCATTGGCAACCTTGCCCTCGGGGGTACCGGCAAAACACCGATGCTGGAGCTGGTGCTGCGAACGCTCGAAGGCATAGACCCGTTGGCCACCCTCAGCCGCGGCTACGGTCGCAAGACCTCTTCCATCCACGAGGTGCTAGTCGAGCATACCGCTGAACATAGCGGCGATGAACCGTTGCAGGTGAAGACCAAGTTCCCCAAGGTGCGCGTATCCGTTGGTGCGGATCGAGTGAAGGCCATCGCACAGATCCAACAGGAAGTGCCGGATGTGAAGGCCCTGGTGCTGGATGATGCGTTGCAACACCGACGGCTGAATGCCGGGTTGAACATCTTGTTGACCACGGCCCAACGACCTTACTGCGATGATGCCTTGATACCGGCCGGCACGTTGCGCGATGTGCGCACGCGTGCGAAGGCTGCGCAGATCGTGGTGGTGACGAAATGCGAGGCGGCGCCAACACTTGCCGAACAACAACGTTGGCGCACACGACTGCACTTGGCTTCAGAACAACAGTTATTCTTCGCTGGGATCAGGTATGATACCCCTCGGACCCAAGACCCGGTAGGTCGACCCGGTGAGTCGACACTACAGGATCTTCGCAGCAACGACTTCGATATGCCCACGGTATCAGCGCTACTATTCACCGGCATCGTGGACCCTGCGCCGCTTTTGAACCACCTTATTCCCAAATTCCACCACCTTGAACACATCGCCTTCCCCGATCACCACGCCTTTGCACCGGCGGATCTGCAGCGGTTGGCCGACGTTTTTGGTAGCTTCGCGGCCGGTCCGAAAACCCTGATCACCACGGAGAAAGATGCCGCAAGGCTTCGGTCTCTGATCGTGGGTAGTCCGCTATATGGGCTACCCTTGGCCGTGATAGGCATGCGGACCGTGATCCTGAACGAACCTGAACGATTCGCAGACCTCATCCGCACCCATGTTGCAACGCATCCAGCGCATCGCTGACCACCTGAAGAAGACCACCGGTTTCGCACCGGAAACAGGCATCATTCTCGGCACCGGCCTTAGCGGCCTCGGCAAGGAGATCGATGTGAAGCATGCCATCGCCTACAAAGACATCCCCGAATTCCCGGTGAGCACGGTGGAAGGCCACCCCGGCAAATTGCTCTTCGGCTACCTCGGTGGTAAACCCGTAGTGGCGATGCAAGGTCGCTTCCACTTCTACGAAGGGTGGGATATGGGCGATGTGGTGTTGCCGGTGCGTGTGTTCAAATTCCTTGGGATCAAGCGCCTTTTCGTGAGCAATGCGTGCGGCGGCACCAACCCGGCCTTCGAGACCGGCGACCTGATGATCCTCAACGACCCCATCAACCTCTTCCCCAATCCGCTGATAGGAAAGAACATCGACGAGCTGGGTCCGCGGTTCCCCGACATGAGCGAACCGTACGACCATGGCTTCATCGCACGGGCGAAGGAGATCGCAGCGAAGAACAACATACCGGTGCAAGTGGGTTGTTATGTGGGCCTCACCGGACCGACACTGGAAACGCCTGCTGAATACCGCTACGTGCGCAACATCGGTGGTGACGCGGTAGGCATGAGCACGGTGCCCGAAGTGATCGCCGCGCGCCACATGGGCATCCCTTGTTTCGCCATGAGCGTGATCACCGACATGGGTGTGGAAGGGCGTATCGAGAAGACCACGCACGAGATGGTGCAACGCGTTGCCGAGAAGGCCGAACCGAAACTCACGCTGATCATGCGTGAACTGATCGCGAGCTTCTGATGAACGAAAAGAAGGAGGTGGTGACAGGCTCCGATGCACCGCATTGGAGCGAGAAGTACGAGCTGGTCGTGGGGCTTGAAGTGCATGCGCAGCTGATCACCGAAAGCAAGGCGTACAGCAGCGATCCCAACGCTTACGGCGATCACCCGAACACGAACGTGAGCGTGATCACCCTCGGTCACCCAGGCACGCTGCCCGTGGCGAACAAGAAGGTGATCGAACTGGCCGTGCGCATGGGCTTAGCGACCAATTGCACCATTGCACCATGGATGCACTACGCCCGCAAGAACTACTTCTATCCAGACCTGCCGAAGGGTTACCAGATCACACAGGACAAAACTCCGATCTGTACGGAAGGGTATGTGGATATACCGAACACTAGGGCGGACGCTGACGCCTCACGCGACTCCGGGTCGAAGCCCGGATTGACACATGCCGGGATGACCCGTATCGGGATCACGCGGATCCACATGGAGGAGGATGCCGGAAAGAGCATCCACGATGTGGACCCCTTCAACACCTTAGTGGATCTTAACCGCGCGAGCGTACCACTGATCGAGATCGTGAGCGAGCCGGACATCCGTAGTGGGCAAGAGGCATACGACTACCTGGTGGAGATACGTCGATTGGTGCGCTACCTGGACATCTGCGACGGCAATATGGAGGAAGGCAGCTTGCGTTGCGATGCCAACATCAGTCTTCGCCCCATCGGAACAGACTCGTTCGGCAGCCGCTGCGAAGTGAAGAACATGAACAGCTTCCGCAACGTGATGCGCGCGATCGAATACGAAGCTCAACGGCAAAGCGAAGTATTGGATGCTGGTGGTGTGATCCGCATGGAGACCCGCACCTTCGATGCTGCCAAAGGAAGCACCATCGGTATGCGTAGCAAGGAACAGGCGCATGACTATCGGTACTTCCCCGAGCCTGACCTGCAACCCATCACGGTGAGCGAAGCCATGAAGGAGCGGATACGCCAAGCCATGCCGCCGCTTCCGCGCGAGTTACGTGCGAAATACACCACCACACTTGGCTTGAGCGATTACGACGCGGGCATCCACACAGACGACAAGGCGACCGCACTCTACTATGAAGGCGTTATCGCCACTACGAGCAACTACAAGGGCGCCGCCAACTGGGTGATGGGCGATGTGCGTAGCTGGTTGAATGAACGCGGCCTGCCGATGGAGCAGTTCCCAATAAGCGCTGAGCGCCTTGCCGGCCTGATCACGTTGATCGACGAAGGGAAGGTGAGCCACAGCACCGCTAGCCAAAAGCTCTTCCCCTTGATGCTCGACAGCACGATGAGCGCGACCGAGCTCGCCGCGCAGCACGACCTGGTGCAGAGCACCGACGAAGGCTTGATCGAACGCATCATGCAACAGGCCATGACGACTTACCCCGACAAGGTGGAAGCTTACCGCAGCGGGAACAAAGGATTGCTTGGCCTTTTCATGGGTGAAGTGATGAAAGGGACCAAAGGGAAAGCGGATCCCAAACGCGCCAATGAAGTGGTGCGCCGCATACTTGAACAGAACTGAAGACACGCATGAAACGCAACATCATCCCGGGCATCGCATTGCTCACCTTGATCGCCTGTGGCAGCGGTACAGGAGGCCGCACTATCGACATCGCCGTGGAAGGTGCCGGCGGCCGTACGGTGTACTTCAACCGATTCGAAAGCAACCGACCCATCGCCGTGGACTCCGTGAAGTTGGATGCCGATGGCAAGGGATCCATCCAAGTACCACCACTGCCACTGGACTTCTACCAACTGGCGATGGACAATGACAAAGTGATCCTTGCCTTGGACAGCAATGAAAGTGCAAAGGTGGAAGCTTCGATCGGTCTGTTGTCCATGCCGAAATCGGTAACGGGATCGGCCAACAGTGAAGCATTGCACAGCTTCTACCGCGATGCGAAGACCTTCGATGATGAGCGTGAGAAATTGCGTACCTCCATCGCAACCAACAGCGATACCGCACTGATCCGCCAGCTGAACAACCTGAACGCTTCCTTTTATGAGCGGTGCAAGTCGTTCGCCGTGGCCAACGCCTCCTCTCCCGCTGCTTTGGCCGCGCTAGGCAAGCTGGACATGCAACGTGAACTCCCGCTCTTCAAAGCCGTTCGCGATAGCCTGCGCAAGACCATGCCACGATCGGGCTTCTTCACCATGATGCGCGACCAGGTGGACCGTTTGGAACAGCAAGAGGTGGTGATGAAGATGCAGGAAGAAGAGATGAAACGCTTGAGCAATCTGCTTCCTGTAGGTGGTCCGGCTCCAGAGATCGAACAGAGCACACCCGAAGGCGGCACCTACGCACTTAGCAAACTGCGCGGCAAAGTGGTGCTCATCGACTTCTGGGCAAGCTGGTGCCGTCCGTGCCGTATCGAGAACCCGAACGTGAAGAGGATCTACGCCAAGTACGCGTCGAAGGGCTTCGAGATACTGGGTGTTTCGTTGGACCGCGATCGCGCCGCTTGGTTGAAAGCGATCAAGGACGACGGACTTCCTTGGAAGCATGTGAGCGACCTTGGTTTCTGGAACAATGCCGCAGCCCAGGAGTACGGCGTTCAGAGCATCCCCTACACCGTGCTCGTGGACCGCGATGGGAACATCTTGGAAAAGGGCTTGCGCGCACATGAGCTGGAACCGAAACTGGCAGCGTTGTTCGGCTCATGAACGTGGTGCGCTATCTATCATTCTTGAGCGGGCTTCTTGGCCCGCTCTTGGTATTCGGACAGGTATACTTCCAGCAAGAGGTAGACTATACCATTGATGTGCGGCTGGATGACCGGTCGCATATGCTGCATGGCCAGGAGACCTTCACCTACCAGAACAACAGTGCGAGCACATTGGATACGATCTGGATCCACCTGTGGCCGAACGCCTACCACGATAGGTCGAGCGCGCTGTGCGAACAATTGGCCCGGAACGGCGATTTGGACCTGCACTTCGCCACCGAAGAAGAACGCGGATGGATCGACAGCCTGGACTTCGCGGAGAACGATGCCGACGCCTCTTGGGGCTATCACTCCATCCACCGCGATATCGCCTGGATAAAACTGAACTTACCGCTTGCGCCAGGCACGCGAACCACGATCAGCACTCCATTCCGGGTGAAGATACCCGATGGAAAATTCTCGCGGCTTGGCCATACCGGGCAAGCCTATTACATCACGCAGTGGTACCCCAAACCCGCTGTGTTCGATGCTGAAGGTTGGCACGCGATGGCCTACCTCACGCAGGGAGAATTCTATAGCGAATTCGGAAGCTTCGATGTTAGCATCACCCTTCCTGCGAACTACGTGGTTGGCGCAACGGGCTCATTGCAGAACCTCGCTGAAGTCGCATGGATGGATTCGTTGGCCGCCTTACCCTCCGCAGACCACGAACGCTACTACTTGGAAAAGCAACGGGAAAAAATGAACGCGTTCCCTGCATCGAGCGCTGCTATCAAGACCCTTCGCTTTATCCAAGACAACGTACACGACTTCGCCTGGTTCGCCGACAAACGCTTCATCGTGCGCAAGAGCGAAGTGGTATTGCCGAAGAGCGGACGCACGGTGAAGACCTGGGCGCTCTTCACACCAAAGAACGCCGAACTCTGGAGCGATGCCGTAAGCTACGTGAACGAGAGCGTTCGTTTCTACAGTGAATGGGTGGGTGACTATCCGTACGATGCCTGCACCGCGATCGACGGCACCATCAGCGCTGGTGGCGGCATGGAGTACCCGATGGTCACCATCATCGGAGACATGAGCGACAAACAGTCGTTGGACAATGTGATCGCGCATGAAGTCGGTCACAACTGGTTCTACGGCATACTCGGCAGCAACGAACGCGACCATGCTTGGATGGATGAAGGCATGAACAGCTTCGTGGAGCTGCTATACATGCGCAAGCGTTATCCCAGCGGCGGCATCACCATCGGTGGGCTGGGCTTCCTGAGCAAGAAACTGGGCGCCACGAAGGATGGGCATCGGCTCCAGAACGAATGGATGTACCGATTCAATGCACGGCGCAACTTGGACCAGCCGATCTCGCTGACCTCGGATGCGTTCACCAGCACCAATTACGGCTGCATGGTGTATGCGAAGAGCGCCTTGGTGTTCGATCACTTGATGGCGTACCTCGGGGACGACACCATGAAACGCTGCTTGAACACTTACTTCGACGAGTGGAATTTCAAGCATCCGCAGCCTGAAGATGTACGGAAAGTGTTCGAACGGGAGAGCGGGAAGGAACTAGGATGGATTTTCGATCATGCTATCAAACGAGACAGCAAGATCGAATTCAAAGCAATAGGACTGAAGAACGACCTCGCTCGTCTTCAAACGGACAACATCGCTCCATTCCCCATCACAGGTTTCAGCAGCACTGGAGATTCCATCGGCACAGTGTGGATTCTACCCACAGAGATCCAATGGAAGACGAAGAACCCTACCATCCGTGATAAATTCTATCGAAGTCCATTCCCCAGGACCAAAGGAGATCTTTCCGTCGAAGTTCCTTGGCCCAGCGCAGACCGCATCCGCATCGACGCTGGCAACCGCACCCTCGACATCGACCGCCGCAACAACAGCGTTCGCTCGCATGGGCTCTTCCGCCGCTGGGCACTATTGCAATTCAAGTGGCTGCTCGGTGTGGAGCAAGACGACAAGCGCACGGTCTACTACACCCCACTTCCGGCTTGGAACGCGCATGACGGCTGGCAACTCGGACTGGCCGCGTACAACACCACCTTCCCTTCGCAGCGGACGGAATGGGTATTCGCCCCGATGTTTGGGCTTGAAAGCGAGCGCTGGGGCGGTGCTGGTCGCATTGAGCAACATTTCGACCGCATCCGCAGCCGGTTGTTCCAGAACATCACCTTGGGCGTGAGCGGCCGTTCGGCAACGGAACTGCGCGAGGTGGATGAACTCGGTTGGTACGACAAGGTGTCGCCGTACATCCACTTCGATCTGAAACGGGATCCGCTCAACAAGCCGTGGCAACACCGCTTCAGTTTGCGTGGCGTGTACCTGCATCGTGGCGTACAGCTCCGCAATACCGATGGCAGCTTGGCCCAGGCATCCACTGAACGCTTCTACACCGAATTCCAGTACCGCGCAGAGGATAAGAGCAAACTGCACCGCTCGTTGATCCTGCCGACAGTGACACATGAGCACGACTTTCTACGTGCGTCGCTCGAAGTGCGGCAAGCCTTCGCATAGAACGACCGGAACGATGAGATCCGATTCCGGCTTTTCGCTGGCGGATTCCTGTGGAAACGGAATGATCGATTGTACAACGGTTTGCACGCCTGGGGCTTGAGCTGGGGTCCACAGGATATGCTCTACGATCATGCCTACTTGGAACGCAACGGCCGCACCCCTTCGCAGCAGCGCCAGTTCCAAACCCAGCAAGGCGCCTTCAAAACACCCTTCCTGCAAGGTGGTAGCGACACGTGGATCGGAGCTTTGAACATGGAGATCGATGCGCCTATGGGA